>JBAYZJ010000033.1:0-11518 GCA_041672565.1 Endomicrobiaceae bacterium | reverse complement strand
TGAAGATAAATGTATTGGATGTACTATCTGTGCTAAAAATTGCCCGGCTAAATGTATTTCCGGCGAACTTAAGCAAATACATAAAGTAGATACTTCAGCTTGTATTGGTTGCGAAGTTTGTGTTGCAAAATGCCCAAAAGATGCAATCGAAATAAGATATAATTTATAATATTTTAAAAATATATAGTAGGAGAAGTCTTGTTTTTAAACAGCTTCTCCTATTTTTATAATATGTTCCAAAAATAATGCAAGGTTATTGAATAATTAAACAATTTATAGTTTTGTTGTAAAACTAAATTTATTTTTTTTCTTGACAACTTTTGATATTATTAGAATTTTAGAACAAAAGATAAAAAAGTTCTAAAAGGAGAAAAATGGAAAAGAAACAAGAAATTATTGAGACAGCAAAACAAGTATTTAGGCAGTACGGTTTAAACAAGACTACTCTTGAAGATATTGCATCAAGATTAAATATGAAAAAAAACTCATTGTATTATTATTTCAAGAGTAAAAATGCTTTAGTTATATCTGTATTAGAAGCAGAATTTAAAGAATTCCTCGATGAACAAATGCAAATAATACAGTTTGAAGAGAGTTTAAAAGATAAATTAAACAGATTTTTAACATATAGGGTTAAGGAGGCTTACAAATTTCTTAAAGATTATAATATATTTAACAATGCAGAAAACGGACAATTACATAATATTCTACACAAGGAATCAGAAAAGCTGTTAAAGGCTGAGCTTAAAGTAATTAATTCATTATTAGAGCGTTACAATCTTTGTCAAAAAGACAATGATATTTTATCAACAATAATATTATCTATTAGCCAAGGATTTGTATATAGGATGGGTTTATACAATTTGTCAGAAGAAAAAATTGTAGAAGACATTCATAATACAGTGGATATGTTATTCTCAGGAATAAATCTATCTAGTTAATTTTTAAAAAGTGAGTAAAAAAATGAAAAAAGTGATATTTTTATGTTTCATATTAATGATAATCGCTTCTTTATCAGCAGAAAATCTTATCACTCTTGAAGAAGCTATTGAGATAGCTATTGAAAACAATCTATCTCTTAAGAGTTCATACAACAATATGCAGTCTTCCAAATGGGCAAGTACAAATGCAAAGACACAATTACTGCCAAAATTAAATTTTAATGAAACTGCTATCTTATATGATAAAGAAAGAGTCATAATGCCGGAAATAAATTTAGGGAGTATAGTGATTCCGGAAACAAAACAAGACAAAAAGAACTTCATTTCTACATTACAATTAGAACAAGTCTTATTTGCCGGAGGTAAGCTTTATAATTCTAGTAAAATTTCTGCATTACAATATCAAATTAGTATAAATAACTATGAAAAAAAATTAAAGGACCTCACAGCAAAAGTCCAAGAATATTATTATCAAATACTCAAGACTCAATCATCAATTGAAATTCTACAAAATCAAAAACAATTATGTGAAGATATTAAAAACAATGCAGAAACCTTATTTAATAATGGCATAGGACTTGAAACAGATGTAATGCAATGGGAATTACAAGTTATACAAGTTGAAAATCAGTTAATTCAATTAGAAGCTTCATACAAATTACTATTAGACAGTTGGTCTATACTTTTGGGATTTGAATCTAAATATAACAATACGTTACCTAAAACCATAGAATTAGATGAAATTTTTGCAGAAGTTGAAACATATAACAGTTTTACTAATTCAGAAAAAGAACAAAAATTGAATGAGTATCTTTCTAAAGTCAAAACAACAAATTATGATATAAAAAATCTTGAAAACAGTAAACAAAGTTTAAACTATTTAAATCGTATTTCGAAGGCAGATTTTATGCCAAGCTTATTTTTAAATATGAACTATGAAATAGAAAATGATAATAAGTTAAACTTAGATGGAGATAATAATTGGCAGATAATGGCAAATCTCAGTATTCCTTTATTTCATAGCGGTAGTAATTACAGTAATTATCAAAATCAAAAATATGAGATTAAATCTCAAATGAATTTAATAGAAGAAAACGTTCAAAGTTTAATGATTATTGCTAAACAAGCTTGGTATGATTATGATAATGCTATTAATTCATTAAAACAAGCCAACAAATCAAATATCATAGCAAAAAGAGCTTTAGAGCTTACTCATAAATTATATCTTCAAGGTATGACTACCAATCTTTCATTAACTGAAGCTCAAAATACTAATCAAACTTCAGAACTACAATTTATAAATAGTATTTATGATTATATAATCTATAAAAATAATTTAAATAAATTTACAGGGGATGTAAAATGACAAAAAAAATATTATATTTAATGATGATAATAATAAGTTGTCTATCAATGATTTCATGTGAAAAAAAAGAAAACGCTAATAATGACAATGATTTATTTTCCGGAGCAAGATATATAAAGACAAGCAAGGCCATTATCGGAGATATTGAAAATGTTTTATCATATTCAGGATATATAGAATATGATGAAGTTATAGATATTACACCTAAAATATCAGGCAAGATAGAGAAAATATTTGTTAAAGAAGGAGATTATGTTAAGCAAAATCAATTACTGGCAAAGATTGATAAAAATAGTTTAGAGCAATTTCAAGCGAATTTTAATTTTGCTGATAAAAACTTTAAACGAGCTCAAAGTCTTTATAACGAAAAAGCAATTGATTTAAAGACCTTTGAAGAGATAGAAACTCAATGGATAAACGCTAAAACAAATTTTGATTTTGCCAAAGAAAATCTCGAAGTAAAAGCTCCTTTTGCCGGCATCATAACAAATGTTAGTATGAAAGTAAATGAAAACTATGATTCAATGCTCAATGCTACAGGTTTATTCAGAATAATCGGTTATGGTGAAGTAAGTACAGAAGTATTTGTTTCCGATAACGATATCAAACTTATAGAAATAAACCAATTAGCAAAAATTAAAGCTAACGATAAGCATTATGAAGGTGTAATAGAATACGTTTCTCCGGAAAATGATAAACTTTCCGGATTAAATAAAATAAAAATTAAAGTTAATAACCAACATAATGAACTTAGGAATAACCAATTTGTATTAGTTGAGTTAATTCCTCAATTTAAAAGAAATGTTATTATAGTCCCAAGAGACGCTTTAATAAATGAAAACACAATCATTACTGTTAAAAATAATCGCTCTTTATACAAAAAGATTCAAACAGGGATGACAGATAGACATAATGTTGAAGTGATTTCAGGTCTTAAAGCAGGAGAAGATGTAATAATTGAAGGTAATTCAGGACTTGATGATAACTACCCTGTAACAGAATTTAGTAATTAAGAGGTTACAATGTTTATAAGTGATTTTTCAGTTCATCACAAGATTACTATCTTAATGATGACTATAATGATAATTATATTTGGCGTAATATCATATACAAGATTGGGGTTAGATGTATTCCCGGAAATGGATTACCCGGTTATTTCTATCATAACTTCATATCAAGGAGCTTCTCCGGAAGAGGTAGAATCAATAGTTACGTCAAACTTAGAAATGGCATTAGCCGGTGTAAAAAATGTCAAATCAATTAGTTCTGAAAGTTCAGAAAATTATTCAGTTATAATGGTAGAATTTGAGTGGGGTAGTAATTTAGATGCTTCAGCTCAAGACATTCGAGACGTTATAGATATGATGATTGATAGTTTGCCTGATACTGTTGATAGACCAATGGTTATGAAATTTGATACTTCTCAAATACCTATTATGGTTTATGGTGTTACGGGTATGGAAAACTCTTATCATTTACAAAAGGTCTTAAAAGACGATATAAGTAATAAGCTAAAACGCTTACCCGGGGTTGCATCAATTAATGTTTTTGGTGGCGACGAACCGGAAAAACAAATATTAGTTGATAAATTTAAGTTAGAAAAATTTAACATCTCTTTAGATGACATTAGTACTGCAGTGTTACTTCAAAACAGAAGCGTATCGGGAGGACATCTTGATTTAAATAAAAAAGATTATTATGTTCGTACAATTGCAGAATATAAAAGTATTGAAGAAATACAAAATACTCCAATAAAAACAAATAGTGATGGTAGCATAATTAGGATAAGAGATGTCGCCGAAGTTATAGAATCATTTAAAGAAAAAAAATATATTGTTAAAACCAATAACAAGACAACAGCAGCTATGGCAATAACTAAAGAATCAGGAGCAAATACTCTTACAGTTACAAATAATGTTAAAAATGAATTAACTCGTTTAAGTAAATCAGGTCAATATGATTTACAATTTTATGAAATAAATAATATGGGTACATTCATTGAAAAAACTACTAATGATGCAAGTACAAATGTGATATTTGGTAGTATTCTCGCTATATTAATAATGTACTTTTTTATTAGAAATTGGAGACCTACCTTAGCAATCTCAGTAGCTATACCAATATCTGTAATAGCTACCTTTATCCCAATTTATTTAATGAAATATAGCCTCAATCTTATGACCTTAGGAGGATTAGCCTTAGGTGTCGGAATGCTTGTGGATAATGCTGTTGTGGTTATTGAAAATATTTACAGACATATTGAAGAAGGTATGGATAGATTTTCTGCAGCTATTCAAGGGACCAGAGAAGTAGCTTTAGCTATCTCAGCCTCAACATTTACTACGATTGCTGTTTTCTTGCCAATGGTTTTTAGTACCGGAATGACAGCTATTTTAGTCAGAGGTTTAGCATTAACTGTTGCTTTTTCTTTATTAGTTTCTCTTATTGTAGCTTTGACTATAGTGCCTACTTTTGCATCTGTATTATTTAAAAGAGATATAAATATTCATAAACCTATTCCATGGTTTGAATATCTAAGAAATAAATATGTAGCTTTACTGAAAATATGTTTAGCACATAGAGTAAAAACATTATTGATTGTTTTTTTCTTAATTATTATCTCTGCCTTTTTAGTTACTCAAGTCGGTGCCGAATTTATGCCTGTCGCAGATAACCCATTTATTATGATGCAAATAAAACTTCCTAAAGGGACTATGCTTGCAGAAACAGATGCCTTAGTTTCTCAAATTGAACACGTCTTTTCTGAAACTGAGGGTATAGAGTCTTATTTGACAATGTCAGGAGCCCTTGATGAAGGCGGTGCTCAAGCTGACCCAACTAATCCTCAAAACCAAGCTGAAGCAATAATATGGGCTAAATTATCAGATAAAAAAGATCGAAAACTTTCTCATTCAGAGATTATGGAACTTCTCAGATCTAAAATACCGGATATAAAAAATGGAGAAATTGTCTTTCTCACTGACCCTATGTCCGGAAATTCAAAGCCTCCAATAGAAATAAAAATATTTGGTAATGATATTGAACAACTCCAATTACTTTCAAATGAAATAACCTCATTAATTAAAGATGCTCCCGATTTACGAGATCTACAAAATAGCCTTGCTGAAGGAAGTCCGGAACTGCATTTCATCATCAATAGAGAAAAAGCTATACAATACGGACTAACACCTGCTCAAATTGCCAATAATATTAAAACAGCTATTCAAGGCTCTATTATTGGTATTTTCAGAAGCAAAGGTGAAGAAATCAATATCAGACTACAATATAAAGAAGATCAAAGAATTTCTCTCGAAGACTTTTATGAGATAAGAATAAATTCACCTATGGGTATTAGTTTACCATTAAATCACCTTGCGTCTCTCAAATATAGCGAAGGTCAAACTAAAATTTCCAGAGAATCACAAGTAAGAAAAGCAACAGTAACATCCAATATCTTTGGCAAAGATTTAGCAGGTATTACTAAAAATGTACAAAAAAGAATTGAACCTTTCTTAAAGAGTTTACCTATCGGCTATACTGTTGAATTTGGAGGAACTTATAAAGATATGGTTGAAGGATTTATTACCTTAAGCCTTGCACTCTTACTCTCTATAGTCTTAGTTTATATCGTTATGGCTTCACAATTTGAATCTCTAAAACAACCATTTGTTGTAATGTTTACAGTTCCATTATCCTTAATAGGAGTTAGTCTTGCTCTTTTTATTACAGGTCATACAGTATCAGTTCCAAGCTTTGTTGGATTGATTGTCTTAAGTGGTATTGTTGTAAATAATGGTATAGTTTTAATTGACTATACTAATCAATTGAGAAATAAAGGGATTGAAAAACACGAAGCCCTTATCAAAGCAGGATTCGACAGAATGAGACCTGTTTTTATTACTGCTTTAACCACTATGATTGGTATGCTCCCTATGGCTATAAGTAAAGCAGAAGGTGCAGAAATGAAAAATCCTATGGCTGTCACTATCATCGGCGGTTTGTTAAGTGCTACTTTCTTTACCCTTGTTGTCATTCCTGTAATCTATAGCCTATTTGATAAAATCTCATTTAAGAAAGTTAAGAATTAGGCTTTTAGTGAAATCACTAGTTCCGTGTCAATGTCATTAAGTTAAGCAATTTGTCAAAGGGAGTTTCTCGCAAAGCAGGGACTTCCTTTGATTTTCATATAAGATTTTTTCAGGAAGTGCCTGTAATATAAAGTAAAGCAAGTAAGAACGAGGAACTCCTTGATTAAGACTGTTGAATAATAGTGAAAGTAGCTCTATAAGTTTCCAGCTTGTAGAACATTTATCTTCTTGAAATATAGGAATTTATAGTATTTTCAATGCAAGCAGGGATGCTCGTATAACATTATTATTCAACAGTCTTTAATATTGTAACCTTCTTTAATAATTTTTTCATTAATATCAGAACCTTTCATTTTTTGTTTATGTTGGTGATTTAGATCTTTTTTATCATTTTCTTTTAAACAATCTGTAATGATTTTTATGATAGGCTCTGTAGCGACTCTGGCACATCTATTTGTTGTGTCATATTTAGGTGCATTTGTTAGTTCTGATATTAACAGTTCTGTAGCACTTTGATCTGCAGACGTCTTTATGCTTTCTATCTTCTCCTTTAAAGTTTTCACATACTTATGAACAGTAGTTCGTGAAACACCTAGCTCTTTTGCAATATTAGACAGTGGCTTTCTATCCGCTAATATGGCTCAGTTTATCCGTGAAGGTGGCTCACTTTCATCGAAATATCCATGAAAAACTCTACAGCGAACAACAATGCTTTTGTTAGCTGGTTTAGTGTAGAGAAAATATAACAATTTCTAATGACTGTATTCTTCTTTTAATATAGCATACATTATACAATCATCATATAAGAAACTTTGTCTTAGTGTTCCTTCATATTTCATGCCTGCTTTTAGTAGCACTTTTCCTGAAGCTGGATTTTTTTTTGTGTGAAAAGCTTGGATTCGATTATAATTCATATACTCAAATCCATATTTAACAACAGCCTTTAATGCTTCTGTTGCGTATCCTTTTCCCCAGTATGATTCACTAATACAATATTCAACATCGAGTTTTTCATTCTTACTTTCGACTTTATAAAATGAAATCTGACCTATATTAACATTTGCTTCTTTTAATATTATTGCTCATCTATAAAATTCAATATCGCTATATGAAGCAATCCATTTCTCAAGTATCTCACTTACTTCTTCAATAGTTGTATATATCGGTTCACCATAATCATTCTGCACTGCTGGATTACTTATCCAATTTTTTATCATATCATTTGTGTCAGTATTTTTAAATCTTCTTAAAATCAATCTATCTGTTTCAATACTCATCGTACCTATATTATTAACTGTCATATAGTCATCTCCTAATTAAATTTTTCTTTTCTAAGGCACTTATCACTTTCCTTCTTTCAACATCATGTTAATAACTACCACTACATTTCTCTTAGGATTGCAGATAACGTTCGACTATAAGAGATGTGTCTGAGCCTTACAGCTCCGCTGTTGGCGAAGGCATATCTTTTATAGTCTGTTAGGCGAAGAACAATTACCATTAAACTTTATCATCATCTTTGATTTCTCGTTTCATCGCCCACATTGGTTGATTAATAACCGGTAAATTCATTTCTTCAAGGGTCTTAAAACCAAATCGCTCATATAAACGAACATTACTTTCTGTTTCTGTTTCCAAATAAATAGGAAGTTTGACCTTGTCTGTCATGGCTATGAGTTCTTTAATTAATTTCCCTCCATGACCTTTCCCTTGATTTTCTGAAGCGACACCAATAATCTGTAAATAGGCAAAGGACTTATTTTTCATGTGTTTTTTCCTTATCCCATCAATAGGACTGAGTGCACTTGCTACCATCATAAATGATTTAAAACAATTGAAAGAAAGGGGAAAATACTGCCACTTCTTATCATGCGCCATAAACTCATATAGGTATATTCATCTTGAGTTATAGCCATAATTCCTTCAAACTTTGCTGAAGAAGCATATACATTACCGTATTTATGACAATATTTTATCATAAACTTAGCAACCAAGGTATACTTATATGAATTTTGAACAGCATCCCCAAATAATGTTTTAAACAGCGGATCTTCTTTAAAGGCATCTGCTAAAACTACGGTCGCTTGCGGAATTTCACTCTTATTAACTTTATGAATATTTTTAATTTCATCCATGGGAACACTGCTTGCTTTACCAGTTGTCAATTTACTCGTTATGCTTTCAATAATTATGAATAAAGTAATTGTTATGCCCGTACTTATTGCAATACTAGCCCATGATGACGCCACACCAAACAAAGGTGTGACGAACCTTCCAACCAAGAGGCCTATGGCTACTGGTAATATTACTTTAAAAATAATCGAATAATTTTTCATTATTATAATCATCTCCTTTTGTCTAAACTACTTTCCATGTTTTTCGCCTAACGGTTGTGTATAGTTATTATTCTTATACCACCAAATTGGAGGGATAAGAACAATTGTTTATATTTTTCCTTTATCATTTTTCATTCTCTTTATATTCAAAAAAACTCGTCAATTGGATTTTTGATCTTATCAATAGCTTTCTTGGAGACATGAGTATAGATCTCTGTTGTTTTAGAGCTTTCATCCCCCAATAACTCTTGAATATACCTTAAATCGGTGCCTTGTTCAAGTAAATGCGTTGCAAAACTGTGACGCAACATATGCGGAGTGACGTTTTTACGAATTCCAGCCTTGAATGATGCCTTTTTTAAAATATTAGCCACACTGGTTGGAGAATATTTTCCTCCATTTTGTCCTTCAAAAAGATACTTCTTAGGCTGATGTTTTTTATAATATTGTCGCAATAATTTCAGGAGGTTTTCTGAAAGTAAAGAGATTCGATCTTTATTTCCTTTAGCACCAAGAATGTGAATTAACATCCTTTCAGAATCAATGTCGGCTGGTTTTAGGTTCAGCAACTCACTTCTTCTCAATCCTGCCGAATAAATAAGCATCAGAATACATTTATGTTTTATATTATCCGTAGAGTCCAAAATACTTTTCACTTCGTTTTTACTTAAAACCTTGGGTAATTTATTTTCTTTTCTCGGACGATGAAGCTCGTAATATTGTTTTTCTCT
The DNA here is from genome assembly GCA_041672565.1 of Endomicrobiaceae bacterium. GTDB lineage: Bacteria > Elusimicrobiota > Endomicrobiia > Endomicrobiales > Endomicrobiaceae > Praeruminimicrobium. Next base: position 2,056 of record JBAYZJ010000033.1, on the reverse strand, counting down.
GCCGAGTACTTTTTCAAAATAAAATTTTACAGCATTTATTCTCTGGTTCTGTTGACTTGCTGAAATATTTTTTGATTTTATAAGGTCTAAAATATATAAGTTTATTTGTTCAGTGGTTACATTTTTAAGTTCTTCTTCTCCGAAATACTTAATAAAATCATTAAAATAACTGCAGTATATGTCTTGCGTGTTTTGGCTACATCTTTTCTGAATAAGTAAATTTTTGTATTGTCTCAGAGTTTCTTCCATATCATTCGCTTTTTTTCATGTATAACATTTGCTTAACCTGTAATTCCGGCCCGAAGGGATTGGCATGAAAATTGCCGAGCGTAGCGACTGCAATTTTCATGACAAAAGGAATTATCAGGTTGAAGCAGTTGTTCGGTGTATTATAATTTGGAAATAAATGAATCTATACTTACTTTTTCCTTTTCAAGAGCTGAGTCACTAATATCTATTGCAGGTTGGAATATGTTTATATTTCCTTCAAAGTGGTTGAACTCATTCAGAAGAGTTTTCTTTGATGTCAAAAAGACTCTGCTTTTCATGGAAGCCTCGGTTTTTCCATCAAATGCAGCCATAATAATGTCAGTTAACATATAATTTTTAGATGTATCTATGGTAAACTTCTCAACTAACTTTTTCTCTACATTAAGACGCAGATGTAAATAAACAAGCGAATGATTTAATGTTCTATTAAGTAATGGCCAAGTACTTATATCAAGTATTTCTTTCTTTTCCAGTTTCATTAATGCAATATCTTGAGCTGATATTTTTACAGTAGTATGAGTATTGTTATCCCTTCTGAATAATTTCGTATATATTTCGGTAATATCCACTTCTTCAGAAAGATATCCATGCATTACTGAAGTTAATTTTTTATATGAATCATCATCTCCAGTAATATGTGCGTATCCACGCATAAATGGAATTAATGATAAAAGGAAATAATATTGATCCTTTATATATCCGCTTATATCCGACCTTAAAAGAGAAACTAACTTATCTATTCGTAACAATAATTCAATCTCAGTTGGTGCAATAGGAATGAATCCGTTTAATTCTCCAGCAGTTTTATTTAATAAATAAAGTGAAAAGCTACCCTTTCTTTGATGTTCAAGAAGTTTTATTAAATCTGTATTATGGGTAAAAATTAGTTGATTCCTTTGAGAAAGAACTTTAATGAGGGAAAATGCTATTTTATTCTTATATATTGAATCAAAACTAGATATTGGATCGTCAATGACAATTATTTTGTCTATTGCATTTTTTGCCTTAAGCAATTCAAATGATAATGAAATAAAGTTCTGCTCTCCGGTACTTAGGAGTAAATTCTCTCTTGTGTTATTTAATAGCTCTGTATCATCAATATAAACCTTTAGGTTGTTGTTTTTGTCTCTATCAATTTTTATGATCCTATCAATGTTTTCGTTTACTATTTCTTCAATATATTTCAAGTCTTCTTCATTTATCTCTGGTTTCTTGCTTAGTATTTTTTCATATTCATCAACAAGACTAAGAATCTCACTTTTACTTGAGCATTCACAGAATAGGTTAACTAATTCATCATTGAATACCTTAATATATTTTGTAATATCGTCTTTGATATTTGAAATGCCTGATGCTTCTCCATCCTTTATGGCATCAAGTAAAGCATTTCCAATGTTCATAGGATCAAAATTAGAAATTTTTGCTACTACATTCTCTAATAGTTTCTTCGTAGTATCGCTAAGTGATAAATAAACCTTTTCTTTCTTATCCTTTTTTCTTTCAATTAATCCATCCGGCTCGATTTCATTGTCACAAACAATACACTCTTGCCGGTATTTATATTTCTCAAGAATTGATATTGCAACTTCGGTTTCTTCCAAAACTCTATAATCTTGATCCTTTTGAAGAGTTTCAATAGTTAACTCATCAAGTATCTTAATTACAGAGTCATTTCCTTTTGCATAATCAGATAGAATGAAGGCAAGAATACTTTCATCATATTCTTGAGTCTTAACCTTAGAGAGGTTCTTCAATGAATCGATAAACTCATTTTTGTCAAGCTTTC
>JBAYZJ010000032.1:0-11536 GCA_041672565.1 Endomicrobiaceae bacterium | reverse complement strand
AAGAGGTGCGGATATAATATCTTTGGGAGTCGGCGATCCAGATATGCCTACGCCGGAACATATAATAAAATCAGGGCAGGATGCTCTTTCTAAACCTGCAAATCACCAATATCCTTTTGGCTCAGGAATGCTTTCTTTTAGAAAAGCTGTTGCAGATTGGTATAAATCTAGATTTAACGTTAATTTAAATCCTGAAAATGAAGTTTGTGCTTTGATTGGTTCAAAAGAAGGAATAGGTCATATCCATTTGGCGTTTATAAATCCGGGAGACGTTGTTTTAATACCGGAACCGGGCTACCCTGTTTATAATACCGGAACAATATTTACTGACGGTGAACCATATTTTATGCCTCTGTTGGAAAAAAACGGGTTTTTGCCTGATTTAGATGCTATTCCTGCCGATATATTGAAAAGAGCAAAACTTATATTTGTTAATTATCCTAACAATCCTACTGCGGCTGTTGCTTCTAAAGAATTTTATGTTAAACTTATAGAATTTGCAAAAAAGAATAATATTATCGTCGCTCATGACAGTGCATATTCGGAAGTTTATTATGATGATAATGAGAAACCTTTAAGTTTCCTTGAAATCGACGGGGCGAAAGATGTCGGAGTTGAATTCCATTCTTTGTCCAAGACATACAATATGACCGGTTGGAGACTTGGGTGGGTATGCGGTAATAAAGAAGTTGTCCAGGCAGTTGCAAAAGTAAAAGATAATTATGATTCAGGAGTTTTTCAGGCTGTTCAGGAAGCCGGTATTACGGCGCTTACCGCTTCTCAGGATTGTGTGGAAAAAATAAGAAAAATTTATAAAGAAAGAAGAGATGTCCTTTGTGACGGGTTAAATGAAATAGGATGGAATGTTACAAAACCTAAAGCAACTTTTTATGTTTGGGCAAAAATTCCTAAAGGATATACATCATCTCAAATAGTGGGTAAACTTTTGGATGAGTGTGCTATTGTATGTACTCCCGGCAACGGTTTGGGAAAATCAGGTGAAGGTTATGTAAGATTTGCTTTGACTGTAGATGTGCCCCGTATTAAAGAGGCTTTAAGCAGAATTGCAAAAATAAAGTGGTAAAAACAGCTTTTTAAATATTTATATCGCAAGCGTTTTAAACGCTTGCGATATTTGTTTTTAGAATCTGGATATTTTTGTATAATTATTGCATGTTTAATTTTTTATTATAAGAGAATTATTGATGAATATATATTTGTCGTTCGGATCAAATATAGGAGACAGAAGGCAAAATATACTTAAAGCCGTTGCCGCGTTGGAAGAGAATAATATTCGGAAGATAAAGCTTTCGTCGTTTTATGAAACTTCTCCCGTAGGTCCGAAACAGAGGCATTTTTATAATTGTGCGGGTATGTTTAAAACGGATTTGACTCCTGAAAAGCTGCTTGATTTTATAAAAAAAACAGAACAAAAACTCGGAAGAACAAAAACTTTCAGATGGGGGCCCAGAGTAATAGACGTAGATATTTTATTTTATGGGAAAGAAGTCGTCAAATCAAAAATATTATCGATTCCTCATTCGGAAATTATAAATAGATTGTTTGTGCTTTTGCCTATGAATGAAATTTCTCCGGGTTTTGTGCATCCTGTTTTAAAAAAAACAATAAGAAAAATTTTAAAAGAGTCATGCAAAACCATTGATACAGTCAGTAGATTGTGAATAATTTATATTGTTTTTACTTATATTTTTGTATAATTAACCAGTAATGCTGAAAAGGGAAAAGGAAAGATGAAAACAATAAATACGAAAAAGCTTTTAAAAGCCGCTGAAAAACCTTCAAAAGATGCAAGAAGATTACATCCTTTTTATAAAGGCAAAATTGAAGTTGTCCCTAAGTGCAGGGTAAGAGATTTTAATGATTTTGCCATTTGGTACAGTCCGGGAGTAGCTTCTGTTTGTACAGATATTTATAAAAATACTGAACTCGTGTATGAGTATACAAATAAATGGAATACTGTTGCCGTAATAAGCGACGGTACAAGAGTTTTGGGACTTGGAGATATCGGTCCTGAAGCTTCTATGCCTGTTATGGAAGGAAAAGCTCTTCTATATAAATATTTGGGAGGAGTCGATTCTTTTCCGATATGTCTTGGGACAAAAAATCAGCAGGAAATTATAAATACGGTAAAAATTCTCCAGCCTTCTTTGGGAGGGGTAAATCTTGAAGATATTTCTCAGCCGAAGTGCTTTCCGATACTTCAAACTTTAAGAAAAGAATGCCATATTCCTGTCTGGCATGATGACCAGCAGGGAACGGCTCTTGTTACTTTGGCAGGACTTATAAACGCTTTAAAAGTTGTAAATAAAAAAATATCCAAGGTTAAGATAGCTCTTATCGGCGCCGGTGCCGCAAATATGTGTATAGCCAGATTAATAATGTATTATGGCGCAAATCCTGCGAATATGATAATAGCAGATATTGAAGGAACTCTTCATAAAGGAAGAACGGAATTTAAGAACGTTCAGCCTGAAAAGTGGTCTTTATGTGTTGAAACAAATCCACAGGGAATACGCGGCGGTATAAAAGAAGCAATGGAAAATGCGGATGTTGTTATCGCTTTGGCCGCTCCGGGACCTGGAATTATAAAAAAAGAATGGGTAAGTAACATGGCAAAAAATTCGATTGTTTTTGCCTGCGCAAATCCTGTTCCTGAAATATGGCCTTGGGAAGCAATGGAAGCGGGAGCTGCAGTTGTAGCCACAGGAAGAAGTGATTTCGGCAACCAGGTTAATAATTCATTGGGTTTCCCGGGAGTTTTCAGAGGGACTTTAGACGCAAGAGCAAAAACGATTACGGATAATATGTGCATTACAGCAGCTCAGGAATTGGCTTCTTGCATTCCTGATTCAAAAATAAAACCTAACAAAATTCTTCCTACAATGGATGAATGGCAGTTATATCCGAGAGTTGCGGCTGCCGTCGGAGTGAAGGCAATAAAAGAAAAAGTCGCCGATAAAAAAATGACATATGACCAGTTTTATGACCAAGCTGTAAAAATGATAAAGAGAAGCAGGGCAATTACATCGAATATGATGCAGAAAGGACTGATAAAATCGTCAAAATAACAGGAGAAAAAACTTATGAAAAAGTATGGTTTTTTTGTATTTTGTTTGTTTTTTATTGGATCGATTTTTTTTGTTTCATGCGGGAATCTTCAAAATTCGCAGAATGACATTTCAGAAGAATATCTTAGTAAACTGAAAATTGAAATGGATAATTATACAGGCGCAATAAAAGAAAACCCTAAAAATTTAAAAGCATATGTAAGCAGGGCAAATGTAAAAAAGATTATTGGCGATTATTCCGGTGCGGTTGAAGATTTTACAAAAGCTTTGGAACTTGCTCCGTCAGATTATTCGTTGTATTACGGCAGAGCATGGATTCACTCTTATTTTAGAGCTTTTTCAAAGGCTATAAAAGATTTAGATAAAGTAATGGAACTCACTCCTAAAAATGACAGGGTTTATCTTGAAAGGGGTGAATTAAAAGAAAAAATAGGCGATTATTCCGGTGCGGTATCAGATTATTCTTCAGCGATAGAGTTGAATAAAAATAATGACAGAGCTTATGAAAAAAGAGGTTCCGTAAAAAAAATGCTCGGGGATAAAAAAGGAGCTTCTGACGATTTTACGCAAGCTATAAATATAAATCCGATCAATACGGATGCTTATAAGGGAAGAGGATACAGTATTGATATCAGAGATGACTATAAAAAAGCGATTTCTGATTTTGAAAAAATAGTTAAACTTACGCCTAACGATGCGGATGCTTATGATAATCTTGGAAATGCAAGAAAAAATTTCGGAGATTATACAGGCGCTGTTGAAGCTTATAATAAAGCAGTTGAATTAAATCCTAATCACATGCACGCATATTCAAATATGGCTGCGGCAAAAAGAGAAAACGGCGATTTGTCTGGAGCTTTGGCTGATCTTGAACAAGCATCTGAATTGGATCCTGAAAATAACGATATAAAAAATAATATTGAAAATTTAAAAAAAGAAATTGAAAAACAGGCTAAAGAAATTACTTTGACGTTGCAGAAACCTTAAATGAGAAAAATAAACAGCGAAGATATTATATTGCAAATAGAAAAAATGTGCGCAGACGTAAATTATAATTTACCGTGTGATGTTACAGGATATATTAAGTCATTGGTTAAAAATGACAAATCAATACAAGATGATATTTTGCTTGAAATTTTGCAGAACGTCAAAGTTGCAGGCGAAGAACATATTGCATTATGTCAGGATACAGGCACTGTAAATGTTTTTGTTAAAATCGGAAGAGATGTGACTGTTACAGACAATGATATAACTGTTCCAATCACCAAAGGCGTTGAAAGAGGATATAAAAATTACTTTTTAAGGAAATCGATAGTTTCTGATCCTATTGAAAGAAAAAATACAAAAACAAATACTCCCGCAAATATTTATTGTGATATTGTTGACGGTGATAAAATAGAAATTACAATGCTTGCTAAAGGCGGGGGGAGCGAAAATGCAAGCGCGTTAAAAATGCTTGTTCCTTCAGACGGATGGAACGGAGTAAAACATTTTGTTCTTGAATCAATTAAACAAAAAGGCGCTAATGCATGTCCTCCTCTTATAATAGGAGTCGGTATCGGAGGAGATTTTGCTTCAGTCGGGCTTCTTGCAAAAAAAGCGCTTTTAAGAGAAATAGGTTCTAAAAATATAAACGAAGATTATAATTGCAGAGAAAAGGAATTGCTGGAAGAAATAAATAAACTTGGAATAGGTCCTATGGGATTAGGCGGGAATATAACTGCTCTTGCCGTTTTTATTGAAAAAAAACCATGCCACATTGCGTCGCTTCCGGCGGCAGTTAATATTCAATGTCATTCTTGCAGAAGAAAAACAATAATTTTATGAAAATAACAATAGAGACGTTGATAAAAAACATTCATGATTATAAGGCAGGGGAAAGAATAGAACTGTCAGGTAAGATTTATACAGCAAGAGATCAGGCTCATAAAAGGATTGCCGCTTTGATTGACAAATGCGAAGAAATGCCGTTTAATTTACATAATGCATGTATATATTACTGCGGACCTTGTCCTGCCGGGAATGGTAAAATTATAGGTTCATGCGGACCTACAACTTCTTCAAGAATGGATATGTATACTCCAAAACTATTATCGTCCGGGGTAAAAATATTAATAGGGAAAGGCAACAGAAACGAAAAAGTTGTCGAGTCCATAAAACAAAATCAAGCTGTGTATCTTTTAGCGACAGGCGGAGTCGGCGCTCTTTTTGCGCAAAAAGTGAAAAAAGCCGAACTTATAGCATTTGATGATTTAGGACCGGAAGCCGTTTATGAATTATCTGTTGAAGATTTTCCGTTAACAATCGGCATTGACTGCTTTGGGAATAATTTATTTTAAGAGAGAAGAATGTTTTTAGCAATAGATATAGGAAATACGAATATTACGCTGGGATTGTTTAAATTTAAAGGTGAAATCGTCGAAAAGAATCCTGTAAAAATTTGGAGAATTGCAACTTCAAAAAAGAAGACGGTTGATGAATATGCTACTGGTATTCTTGATATTTTTCGTTATTCCGATATAGATTTTAAACAATTAAGAACTATTGCCGTAGCAAGCGTAGTTCCTTCTCTTGATAATGTTTTTTTAGAATTAACGGAATTATATTTTCATAAAAAGGCTTTTTTTGTAACGACTAATCATTCTGGCGGATTAAACGTTGCTTACGGTAATCCTGAAGAAGTCGGAGCTGATAGAATTGCTGATGCGGTTGCCGTTTATAAAATGTACGGAGGTCCTGCAATTGTTATTGATTTCGGGACAGCCACAACATTTGATTGCATAGATTCAAAAGGCAATTATTTGGGCGGAGTAATCGCTCCCGGTCCTGCTATTTCTGCGGAATCTTTAACTCAAAGAACGGCAAAGCTTCCGGCAGTAAATATAAAAATGCCTGCGCATATTATAGGGAGATCAACGGTAGAGTGTATTCAATCAGGATTATATTACGGATATATAGGGCTTGTGAAGGAAATTTTGGCGAGGGTAAAAAATAAAATGCAGCCTGATGTTAAGATTATAGCGACCGGCGGGTTGGCGATGCTTATTTCTAAAGAAATAAAAGAAATAAAAAATATTATTCCTGAACTTACTTTGGAAGGAATAAGAATTATATGGCAAAAAGAGAATGGCGGAAAATAATATATCGGAGAATTTATGAAAAAAATATTTTTAATTATCTGTTTTATCTGTATGGCGGAAGTTTTGGCTTATGCGAGTCCTTTTGACAAATTCAATTCTGTTCTTGATTCTGCAACAAATCAACAGGCGCAAAGATATCTTGATAATCTTGCATCAGATTTAGGCTCAGTAATGACAGGCGGAAGTTTTGGCGTTTCAGGCAGTTTGGGAATTGCAAACTTTAATTTAAATATAAAGCTTTCAAATATCAATGTTTCCAATGAAATAATGGACGCCGCCGGAACAAGTGTTTTATATATGCCTATTTTGCAGGCAGAGTTTGGTTTGCCTTACGATGTAGATTTGATAGGCAGATACTCTCATTTTTACGATTCAAATTTATATGGTTTGGGAGCAAGATATACTGTTTATGACAGTACTGTGCTTTTAATACCTTCGGTTTCTGTACAGGGAATTTACAGTATGTTAAAAACTAGTTCCGGCGATAATAAACTTGATGCTGATAATATTGCTTTAGGAACTGTTGCCACATTTAATGTTCCGTTTGTGACACCTTATATAGGTTTAGGATGGGATACAACAAATCTTAAACCTAAATCTTCAAATAAACAGTATTTATCGGGATCAGTGTCATGTATGGGATATTCTGCCGGCGTGGCGGTTTCTTTTCTTATGATAAGCGGGAATGCCGGAGTAACGATTTACGACGGAACTCCTAATTACAGCTTCGGGATAAGCGCAGGTTTTTAATATGGATATAACTTTTTGTTATAAATAAACGGCGATGAAAATTTTTAGAATCATAATATCAGTTTTGTTATTGCCTTTGCTTGCGGTTTTAATTTATAAATTTGTAAATTTATTTGTTGTTTTTGCCGGTAAAACAAACATGCAAATTGCTCCTTTTTGGATAGGAGTTATAACATACTTTTTGTTTCAGATAATATTTTTTAAACCTATGAGCAGTTATGTTTTCGGGCATGAATTAACTCATGCTATAGCGGGGCTTCTCAGCGGCGCAGAAATTAAAAGTTTTAAAGTCTCACAGAATAAGGGCAGTGTTTCTCTTACAAAAGATAATATCTTTATTACCTTGTCTCCTTATTTTGTGCCGTTATATTCACTGATAATTATTGTTATATATTTCAGTTTGGCATGGTTTGTGAATATCAAACCTTTTTATTCATATTTTTTATTTTTATCGGGTATGGCGTTGTCTTTTCATTATGCTTTAACTTTTTATGCAATAAAAAAGGGACAGGAAGATATAAAAGTATACGGCAAATTCTTTTCTTTGGTCTTTATATGTTTCGTAAATATAGTAGTTGTTATTTTTGTTTTAGCTTTAATATTCCCTTACAGTATTAATCTAAAGCATTTTTATAATGATGTTTTTTATAATGCGCTGTATGCTTACAAATATATTTTTGCAGGAGTTTATCAATGGCTTGTTTCCCTGAAGATGAAATAAAAAGAAAAATTTTTCATATATTAACATTAATTTATGTATTGGCATTTTGGTATTTGCCTAAAACGTTAGTTCTTTCAGCTCTTTTTATTGCGATAATATTAGTTTTAACGGGTGAATATATAAGGTCTAAAAATGAAAAATTTAATATTTTTATTTTAAAAATATTGGGAGGAGTTCATAGAAAAACAGAAGAACATAAAATAAGCGGTCTTCCGTGGACATTGGCAGGCGCATTCTTAACCATACTTTTATTTGAAAATAAAATTTTTGTTTTGGCAAGTTTTTTATATTTGGCTTTCGGGGATGCTGTTGCCGCTTTGTTTGGGAAAGCATTCGGCAAACATAAAATATACGCGGGAAAATCTCTTGAGGGCAGCATAGCTTGTTTTATTGCTTGTTTTATTGTAGGATTCTTTATATTGCCGTCGTGGCAATTCGCTTTAGCCGGCGCTTTATGCGCAACTTTAATAGAGACTGTGCCTTGGCCTCTTAATGATAATTTTTGGATGCAGATATTGAATGCCGGAATATTAACTTATATGGCGGTACTTTTTTAAAATGAAGAAAGCGTTATTGCTGTTATTTTGTTTGTTTTTTAGTTCTTTTGCTGCAGGCGGGCAGATTTTTTATGCAAACGGAAACGGCAAGAAAAAACAAATTTCTTTAACTTTTGACGATGGTCCCGGCGCAGCTACTCGGGAAATTTTAAAAATATTGAAAGATAATGATGTAAAAGCCACATTTTTTTTGCTGGGAGTTTCTGTACAATCTAAAAAACAACTTGTGAAAGAAATTTATGAGCAAGGCAATGAACTTGCAAATCATACATATAATCATTTTAATTTTTATAAATATAAGAAAGATGATTTGCATGAAAAAATGCGGGAAGAATTATTGAAATGTGAAGACTTGATAAATCAGATTACAGGTTATAAAACAAAAATAGTAAGATTTCCTCACGGTTTTGCGAGAGAAGCCGCAAAGAAAATTGCAGGAGAAAACGGATATGTTATTGTAACATGGTCTTTCGGATGTGACTGGCATACCAAATTAACAGAACAGGAAATGTATGAATCTTATAAAAAAAATATTAAATCGGGCGCAATATTTTTGATGCATGATTTAGGTAAAAATAAAAAAGTAATAGCTTTTTTGCCTAAACTAATAGATGATATAAAAAAAGAAGGTTATGAAATCGTAACCGTCAGCGAACTTCTTGGCATAAAATAAATCCGGAGGACAAATGAAGAATATCATTATTGTTTCAGTTGAGAAACGTCAGGCAGTATCAGTAAAAGTTCAGGCAATATTGACAGAGTTCGGATGTATGATTAAAACAAGATTGGGAATACATGACAGTTCCGCGAGTTCTTGCTCTGAAAACGGACTTATTATATTGGAATGCATAGGTTCAAAAAAAGATGTAAGCGGCTTAAATAAAAAATTAGCGTCTGTAAAAGGCGTTAAATCAAAGCTTGTTACGATATAATAGCAGTCCATTTAAATAAATTAGAAAAAAATTTAAAGAATTTATATATCTTTATCGATTATCTGGAAGTAGTGCTTTTTTATCAAAAATGATAAAATAATAAGATTATAGTTTTATATTATAAATTGAATAATTTTTGGAGTTTGAAATGTACTTTTCAAAGGCTTTTATACCTACGTTAAAAGAAGCGTCGTCAGATTTAGACAATATATCAGCGAAATTAATGGCCAGATCCGGCATGACAAGAAAACTCGGAAGCGGACTTTTTGAACTTTTGCCTTTGGGCTTGAAAACTCTGAAAAATGTTATTGAGATTATAAGAGAAGAAATGGAATCTGTTGACGGTCAGGAAGTAAGGCTTCCGTTGCTTTTACCTAAGGATTTATGGATAGAGACTGGAAGATGGAATGTGTACGGTAAAGAACTTTTCAGATTGAAAGACAGAAAAGATGCTGATTTTTGTTTGGCTCCTACTCATGAGGAGGCTGTTACTGATTTAGTAAGAAATAATATCAGTTCATACAGACAGCTTCCTGTTATGTTGTATCAATTCGGAATAAAATTCAGGGATGAGATAAGACCTAGATTTGGTGTTATGAGGGCAAGAGAGTTCTTGATGAAGGATGCTTATTCTTTTCATACTGATGAAGCTGATTTGGAAAAATATTATAAAAAAGTTTATGAAGCTTATGAGAGAATTTGCAAAAGATGCGGGTTAAATTACAGAGTTGTTGAAGCTGCATCCGGAGCAATCGGCGGCAGTTTTTCCCATGAATTTATGATTCTTGCAGATACGGGTGAAGAAGAAATCGCATGGTGTAGCTGCGGATACGGCGCAAATTCTGAAAAAGCCGAGTGTTTGCAGTATGAAAAAGTTGATTTGTCTCCTATGCTTGAGCAGGAAGAAGTTTTAACGCCGAATATGGGATCTGTCGAAGATGTTGCAAAATTTTTGTTATCATCAAAAGAAAAGTTTGTGAAAACTATGATATATACGGCGGATGGAAATCCTGTCGCTGTTTTGGTCAGAGGAGACCATGATGTCAATGAAATAAAACTACAAACTTTAATCGGGTGTAACGAATTAGAATTGGCAACACCGGAAATTATTATTGAAGTAACCGGAGCAAAAGTAGGTTTTGCCGGACCTGTAAATTTAAAAAAGAAAATAAAAATATATGCCGATTTTTCCGTGCCTAATATTGCAAATGCCGTAACCGGAGCAAATAAAAACGATAAACACATAAAAAATGTAAACTACGGAAGAGATTATGAGGCTGATATCGTGGCAGATTTAAAAAAAGTTTCAAAAGGCGATATGTGTCCTAGATGTAAAAAAGAAAAATTACAGTTTTCAAGAGGCATAGAAATAGGTCATGTTTTTAAACTCGGGACAAAATATTCAAAATCGATGAAAGCGACTTATCTTGATGATCAGGGAAAAGAAAATTTAATGGTAATGGGATGTTACGGTATAGGAGTAACAAGAATACTTGCCGCCGCAATTGAGCAGTCTTATGATGAGAACGGAATAATATGGCCTGTTAATTTAGCTCCTTATAAAGTAAGTATTGTCCCGGTCGATTTTAAAAATAGCGCAATCAAAGAAACAGCCGAAAAAATATATAATGAATTAAAAATAAATAAAATAGATGTTTTGCTTGATGACAGAGACGAAAGAGTAGGAATAAAATTTAAAGATGCGGATTTAATAGGAATTCCTTTCAGAGTTACAGTAGGCGAAAAAAGTTTAAAAGACGGTAATGTTGAATTTAAATCAAGAAAAGACGATAAATCCAAGGCAGAATTTATAAAGGTTGAAAATATTGTCGAGTATATAAAATCAAAAATATACAGCGCTGGCTCATGTAAATAAAATGAATCAAAAATATGACGTTGCAATTATCGGGGCGGGTCCGGCCGGTTATACGGCGGCAGTTAAATTTGCCCAACTTGGCTTCAAAGTCGCCGTTGTCGAAAAAGACAAACTCGGCGGTACTTGTTTAAATTCAGGATGTATCCCGACAAAGTTTTTATGGCAGGCCGCAAAAACAAAACAAAAAATTTTGAAATCATACGAATACGGAATAAAAGCATCTATGGAACCTGTGTCTTTTACCGATATCATAAATAAGAAAAACAGGATGGTTGAAAATTTGTCCAAAGGAATACAGAGACTTTTGGAAAGTTACGGAATTGACATAGTTAAAGGGAAAGCATCGTTTAAATCCTCGACACAACTTCATGTTAAATCGGAATTTGATGGCGTGGAATTTGAAATATCGGCAGATACAATAATCATAGCAACAGGGTCAAAAACAAAACCTGTCGCAAATATTCAATTTGA
>JBAYZJ010000031.1:0-11571 GCA_041672565.1 Endomicrobiaceae bacterium | reverse complement strand
GGATTTAGTAAAAATAATTAAAGAGATTAAAAGAAAAAGAATTTCAGAATATGTAAAAAAGAAAAAAACAGCCGTATATAAAGAAGGATGCTGCGGGATATGGACGATTAAGTGTGATATCGCTTTACCGTGTGCGACTCAGAATGAAATCAACGGAGAATCCGCAAAAACACTTATACAAAACGGCTGTTTATTTGTAGCTGAAGGAGCAAATATGCCTTGTACTCCGGAAGCTGTTGAAATTTTTATTTCATCAAATATAAGCTATGCTCCGGGAAAGGCGTCAAATGCCGGAGGAGTTGCAACATCAGGGCTTGAAATGGCGCAAAATTCACAAAGATTCCTGTGGACTTTTGACAAAGTTGACAATAAGCTGCATCAGATAATGATCAATATTTATAATTCGGCAAAAAATGCCGCCGAAGAATATGGAGCTCCCGGTAATCTTGTAACCGGCGCAAATATTGCAGGATTTAAAAAAGTTGCAACAGCAATGTTGTCTCAAGGATTGGTTTAACGAAAAATAATGATAAAGAAAAAAGCGTCTGTCTTTAACAGACGCTTTTTTTATTTAATTAAAAATGATTAATATAATATTTGCACAAATGTTTTACGGGACAGATTAAATGATTGGGAGTTCTGGCTTTGCATACTCTTCTTCCGAGAGTTTGTATAAGAAAAGAAATTTTTATCCAGTATTTTTTAGGGATTACTTTCATAAGGTCCTGCTCTATTTTTTTCGGATCGGATGATTTTGACAGCCCTATTAAATTTGTAAGCCTTATTACATGAGTATCAACGGCGATGCCTTCCGATATGCCGTACCCGCTGCCTAAAACAATATTTGCGGTTTTTCTTGCGACGCCTTTAAGCTTTATAAGTTCTTCCATTGTGTTTGGAACAATGCCTTTATATCGGCTGAGTATTATATTTGCCGTTGCAATAATATTTTTTGCTTTATTTCTGAAAAATCCCGTGGATTTTATGTCTTGTTCAAATTCATCAATATCGGCGGCTGCATAGTCTTTAATAGTTTTATACTTTTGAAACAGAGAGGATGTTACGATATTTACTCTTTTATCCGTGCATTGAGCCGATAAAATTGTAGCGACAAGAAGTTCAAATACATTGCTGAAATTCAGCGCAATATCTATTTTCCCGTACTCTTTATTTAATATTTTTATGAATTTATTTATATCCGTATTATTTTTCATTTAAAATTTTAAGAGTTTTTGAATGAAGAAGTTTGTTTGAAGCCACTATTGTCTGTCCGTAAAGAAAATCATTCTTGTTTTTATAATCAGACACCTTTCCTCCTGCTTCTTCTACAAGAAGTATACCTGCGGCTACGTCCCAAGGTTTTAAGCCTTCTTCCCAAAAAAAGTCAAATCTTCCGCATGCGACATAAGCAAGATCTATTGCGGCAGAGCCGAATCTTCTTATAGCCTGTGTTTCAATCATTATATTTTTAAATTTATTAAGAATGTCTTTATTATGTTTTTCCCTCACATAATAGGGAAACCCTGTTACAGGAAGCGCTTTTATCATTTCTTTTACAGCCGAAACTTTAATTTTTTTGCCGTTTAAAAAACTGCCTTTCCCTCTTTCGGCGACAAACATTTCATTTAACGCGGGAGCATAAATTACGCCGGACATTATTTGATTTTTGTATGTAAGAGCTATTGAAATGCAGAATGTTGGAACTCCGTGTACATAATTTACGGTTCCGTCCAAAGGATCTATTATCCAGCAGTAATCGTTGTCTTGTTTTGAGAAATTATCTTTCTCTTCGGCAATTATGTTGTGAAGAGGGAAAAATGACCGGATTTTTTCTACGATGGCTTTTTGTGATTGTTTATCTGCAATTGTTACCGGATCAACTATGCCTTTATATTCAATTTTTTTTATTTTATTGAAATATTTAAGCAAGACTTCGGACCCTGCATAAGCGCTTTCTACTGCTGTGTTTGTGAATTTATTTAATTTCATTGTTTTCTCAAAAAAATAAGTCCGTTCTTATATTAAGAAAGGACCTTGATAATTTTTTTGGCGGGGATGACGGGATTCGAACCCGCGGTCTCTGCCTTGACAGGGCAGTGTGTTAAACCAGGCTACACCACATCCCCATGGCTAACATCTGAAGATTATATCAGAAAGAATACTTTTTTGTCAAATCTTCATGAATTTCTTTATTATATATATATTGACAAAGCCAATAAAAAACTGCTAACATAAAAAAACCGACCTCGAAAATTGAGCAATGGTGCTCAAAGGATTTATCAAAATCTTTTGAGTTTTTTTTAATATATTTTTTTGATTATTGCAGGAGGCAAAATGCTTAAAAAAGAAGGAGAAATAAAAATACCGGCAGGATGCGCCATAAGCGGTATTATAGATAAAAAAGGCAACAGATTTAACGGAGAGGATATCGTTAATTCAATTGCTCTTATGCATGAAAGGTCCAACGGATTGGGCGGCGGTTTCGCCGGATACGGCATATATCCGCAATATAAGGATTTTTTTGCACTTCATATTTTTTACGAAAGCAACGCAATAAAAGCTAAAACCGAAGAATTTTTGAATGAACATTTTGAAATAGAAAGCGCAGGAAATATACCTACAAGAAAAGTCGCCGGTATTAAAGATAAGCCTTTGATTTGGAGATATTTTGTACAACCTAGAATATATAAGGTCAGAGACCTTAATATGGATGAGGAAGAATTTACTGCAAGATGCGTTATAAGAGTTAATAAAGAATTTGACGGAGCGTATGTCTTTTCAAGCGGGAAAAATATGGGAGCTTTTAAAGGAGTAGGTTATCCTGAAGATATCGGCGAGTTTTTTATGCTTGAAAATTATGAAGGATATATATGGACTGCCCACGGAAGGTTCCCTACAAATACTCCGGGCTGGTGGGGCGGAGCTCATCCTTTTACAATGCTAGACTGGTCTATCGTTCATAACGGAGAAATTTCTTCTTATGATGCAAACAGAAGGTTTGTAGAGATGTACGGGTATAACTGTTCCCTTCAGACGGATACTGAAGTTATAACGTATTTGCTGGATTTACTTGTCAGAAAACATAAACTTCCTATAGAAAAAGCTATACAGGTTCTGGTTGCTCCTTTTTGGAAAGACATTGAAAGAGAGAATCCTAAAAAAGCCGCTGAACTGAGAGCTTTGAGAACTGTATATTCAAGCGCTTTGATAAACGGTCCGTTTTCTATTTTAATCGGTTATGAAGACGGGTTGATTGCGCTTAATGACAGAATAAAATTAAGATCTATGGTTACTGCCGAAAAAGGCAGCAAAGTTTATTTCGCCAGTGAAGAAAGCGCTATCAGAGTAATTTGTAAAGACCCTGAGAACGTTCGTCATCCTAAAGGCGGAGAGCCGGTCATAGTAAAGTTGGAGGTAAACAAATGAGTTCAAAATTAATCTCGCCTCAATTTGAAGTTTTAAGAGATGAAAATAAGTGTATACAATGTAAAGTATGCGTAAAGCAGTGCGCAAATGAAGTTCATTCTTATGATGAAGAGGACAATGTCGTAAGAGCCGACGATTCAAAATGCGTTAACTGTCACAGATGCGTTGTTCTCTGTCCGACACAAGCGTTAAAAATAAGAAAGAATACTTTGGAGTTCAGAGAAAACGCTAATTGGACAGGGCAGGCGATAGATGAAATTTACAGGCAAGCTGAAACAGGCGGAATGCTTTTGTCAAGCATGGGAAATCCTAAAAATTTTCCTATATACTGGGATAAGATGCTTTTGAATGCAAGCCAGGTCACAAATCCTTCAATCGATCCTTTAAGAGAACCGATGGAAACAAAAGTAATGATTGGAAGAAAACCTGAAAAACTTGAATATGATAAAGACGGCAAACTCGTTACGGAAATGCCTCCGCAGATAGAATTAAATATGCCTATAATGTTTTCGGCAATGAGTTACGGGTCTATTTCCAAAAATGCCCATGAATCTCTTGCAAGAGCCGCTGAGAATCTTGGCATATTGTACAATACTGGAGAAGGCGGACTCCATAAAGATTTTTATAAATACGGCAAAAATACAATAGTACAGGTGGCGTCCGGAAGATTCGGCGTGCATGTGGGATATTTAAATGCCGGAGTTGCGGTTGAAATTAAAATAGGTCAGGGAGCAAAACCTGGCATCGGCGGTCATTTACCGGGAATCAAAGTCGGGGAAGACGTTTCTGCTACAAGAATGATACCTGTCGGATCTGATGCCATTTCTCCTGCTCCTCACCATGATATATATTCCATAGAAGATTTGAGACAGCTCATATTTTCATTAAAAGAAGCGACAAATTACAAAAAACCTGTGTTTGTAAAAATAGCTGCCGTTCATAATGTTTCGGCAATTGCTTCAGGTATAGCAAGAGCGGGAGCTGATGCTATAGTAATAGACGGTTTCAGAGGCGGAACAGGCGCGGCTCCGACAAGAGTAAGAGACAATGTAGGAATCCCTATAGAACTTGCTCTTGCTTCCGTTGATCAAAGATTGAGAGATGAGGGAATAAGAAATTCAATATCAATTATTTGTGCGGGTTCGATAAGAAACAGTGCGGATATTGTAAAAGCCATAGCTTTGGGAGCTGATGCCGTTTATATAGCAAGCGCGGCTTTAATAGCCATCGGCTGTCATATGTGTCATTCATGCTCTACAGGGAAATGCAACTGGGGAATAGCTACTCAGGAGCTTGATTTGGTAAAGAGACTTAATCCTGATATAGCTTATCAGAGACTTGTAAATCTTCTTAACGCATGGAATCATGAAATAAAAGAAATGCTCGGCGGTATGGGTATTAATGCAATAGACAGTTTGAGAGGCAACAGGCTTATGCTCAGAGGCGTAGGGTTAAATAAAAAAGAATTGGAAATTCTCGGCATTAAGCATGCCGGCGAATAATACAATAGCCAAGTTTATATTTTAGAAAATGATAATAAAAAGCTCCTTGAAAAATTTTTTCAAGGAGCTTTTTATTTTGTTTAGTTTATATCTATGTTATTTTTCTGCTGTTTCCTGCGTTTCTTCTTTAGAACCTACAATTATTATTTCGACTCTGCGGTTTTGAGCGCGGTGAGAAATAGAATCATTAGGAACTAAATTGTCGGAAGAGCCTTTTCCTATTATTGAAATATAATTTTTCACATCGTGTTCTTTTTTTAAAACAACGGCAATCATA
The DNA here is from genome assembly GCA_041672565.1 of Endomicrobiaceae bacterium. GTDB lineage: Bacteria > Elusimicrobiota > Endomicrobiia > Endomicrobiales > Endomicrobiaceae > Praeruminimicrobium. The sequence continues at coordinate 6,366 of JBAYZJ010000031.1, read as the reverse complement.
TTTGCTCTTTTTTCAGACAGTATCTGATTATATTCGTCAGTTCCCATGTTATCGCTGTGGCCTACTACCAACAACTCTGCATTCGGATATTGTTTTAATTCTTCCACAACTTGTTTCAGACTTTCTTTTCCGCTGTCGGTAAGTTCTATGCTGTTGAATTTAAACTGAGGTTTATTGACTAATACAATTTCGGTTATTTTTTTGTCTCTAAGTTCTTGAGCCGTTTGTTCATTGACTACTGTGGCTTCATATTGTTTTATTTTATTCTGCAATATTTGTTCTCTTTTTGCCGCTTCGTCAAGTTCTTTTTGCATTTTTTCTATAATCTGGTTTCCGTATTCTTCATTTTTTTCTATGGTTTCTTTGTTGTTTATGCAGCCGAATTTATAAGTAAAACCAATGTTCCCGTAGTATTCTTTTGAAGAATTTGCATAATTTGTCTGCCCGTTGGCGAACACAGTCCAGTCTTCGGATAAAATATAGTTTGCTCCGAGTCCGCCTGATAAAGAGAAAGGAGTGAGTTCCGCGCCTTTAATTTTCATATTCGTAAGACCCGGAAAACTTGTAAGATACATCTCTGTTTCGGCATAGTCTTTAGTAAGCATTTGTCTTGCTCCGACGTTTGCATACCATCCGAATTTTTTAATTTTGCCGTTTATTCCTATTCCCGCTTTTGCCTGTGCTGCAAGAGTATCATTTGATTTAACGCTGAGATTGAGGTCACCGGCGCCTTTTTCTTTAAAAGAATCCTGCATTATATATGAAGTCATAACGCCCGCAAAAGGTTTTAACAAAAGTTTATGTTTTGCTTCAGGATTTTTGTTAAGAGATATTTTATATGCCGCTTCTAAATCCAAAGAAGCGCTGTAACCGTTATGTTCGCTGGTAGCCGTTCTGTTCATAAATGCTATTTCTCTGTCGGTATTATAATTTTCATATCCTCCGAACAAGAGTCCTTTTAGCTGCCATTTTTCGTTTTCATATCCTCCGTATAATCCTAAATTTATGTCTTTCATTGTCGTTTCGTCTTGTTCTTGCTTTAAAGTTGATGTTCCGTAGCCGGCCATAACTCCCATAGTCCATGATTTTGCGGATATCATATCAAAACCTACTAAAAATCCGTTTACATCTGTCGTATATTTCGGCGAATTGCTGTTTTCGTCAACCTGGTAATTATTGTAATAGTACTCTGCCCATAATTTGTCGTGGAATTTATTACAAGGATACAAATCTGCGTGTCTCTGCTGAATTTTGTCATAAACATGTTCCGTTTTTGCATTAAAGTATGACATTAATGTTGAATTTGCATATATTACGCCCGCTATATCGTTAAATCCTGCTTTTAATGCGTTCAAATCGTATGTGCTTGTATAGTAATAGTATTTTTCCAAAGCGTCAAGAGCGTTTGTAATATCTCCTCCGTATCCTGTTGAAATTGCATCTATGGCTTTTGCAGCTTCTTTTTCATTGTGAGACATATCTCCGAGTTCCGATGAATTTGCATAATCCGAAGAGATTCTGCTTACTGCAAGTTTCATGGTGTTGCCGTCGTTATATACTGTATAATCTATTCTGCTTCCAAGTCTTAAATCTGTTGTATCTACATCATATCCCGTGAGAGTCGGTGTTGTGAAATCTCCGTTCAATGTTCCGGCTGTTATAATGTCCAATACTTCATGAACATAAAATTTGCCGTTCAGATTTATTAGATCTAAAGAAGTGTCAGTATTATCTATTGTTACGGTTCCCGAAACATTTGTAGTGTCGTTGTTTGCTCCGCCGTTTTGCATACTTGTCTGTTCAAATTCCACCTGGTATGTTGAACCTGCGGCAAAAGTTTCATCGCCGGTTATATTTGTTGTTCCTATTGAATTTCCAGGGGCTGCTGTTGCTCCGGTTCCTATTACAACTTCGTCTGCAGTTATGTTTGAATTGCCTCCAAACAAACTGTTTGTGAAAGTCATGGTGCTGTCAACTATAAAGCTTGTTCCTGATGCAATATTGTTTACATAGAAAGATCCGCTGCTGATATTTGCCTGATATGCCTGGAAATAATTTATAACATCCATTAACGCCGAACCGGTTTTGTTAAAAGTTCCGATATAATTTGCGTTATCTATTTCGTTCAATACGACATGAGCTGCAGTTGTGCTTGTTTGAGTATCGGTAAATTCAAAAGTATCAAGGTTTGAAGCGCCTGTACCGTAGAGAGTTCCGTTAATATTAGCGGTTGTTCCTGCCAATGTTCCGCTAGAAACATATGTATCGCCGTTATAATAATTAGAGTCCATCAGAAGAGTCAAAGTTCCTGCTCCGCTTTTTATTAAGCTGGTGTTGCCTGTGGATGCTTGGGCTATGACCGCGGCTGTTGAAAGCTGAAGTTCTCCTGATGAAACGTCTATGGAAACGTCATTGCTTTCAGTTCCTATTAATCTGTTGTTAAGAGTTACTGACGTATTTGTACTCGATATAAGCTGTCCGCCGTCAAACATAATATCGTTTGTTCCGATATTCTCGGCTGCGCCTATTTGTAAAGCGCCTGCAGTTATTGTGGTTGTTCCGGCATAAGAATTATTTCCGGTAAGAACAACTGTTCCTGTTCCTGTTTTTACGATATTTCCTGTTCCCAGTACGGATTCTTCAAGAACAGTGTCGGCAATGTCGTTTAAAAGCAGAGTTCCGTTGTTATTTATATAATTCGAAATTGTTAAATTTGAAGCAGCGGTTTCAAAACTGATTCCGCTGTAAATATAAATATCGGATTGTGTAACGGACGAGTTATTTTCCGTATCATTTAAAATATATAAATCTCCCGTTCCTGTTATAATATTATCGTTGATTCCTCCGGTAAATCCGATAAGTCCGTAATTCTCTATATCTCCCGCCAATGCTGAAGCATTGGATTCTAAAAGGCTTTGAGAATCAACAAGGAAACCGTTTAAAGCCGTTATGGAATTGTCATTTTGGTTATTATTCAACAACCCGCTGTTGGTTATAACAATTCTGTTTTGGCTTATTGAAGAAGTTGTGCTGTTATATACATAATCATGCGAACCTGTATCCACAGATAAAGTTCCGGTTCCGGTAATATTATTTGTATTAGTTCCCGAGGCATTTATAGTTAACAAACCGTCGTTTGCAGTGTTTGCTTTAATATTGTCTATATCTGCCGTCATAGCCGCATTTGAACTGATATTAAGAGCATTTGCAGTTAAAAGCTGTCCGGAATTATTTACAAATGAACCGCTTGTAACGTTTACGATATTTTGAGTTATTCCGGCATTATTTACGAAAGTTCCTGTTGTGTTTAGCACTCCGTTACCTGTTACTGTATTGCTGTTGGTGCCACCTATGAAATTTAAATCGCCCGAGTTTTCAATATCTCCGGAGATATTTGAAGCATTTGTAGTCATGGTTCCTGTCTCGGCAACATTTAAACCGTTTGTTGCAGTTATAAAATTTTCATTTACTAAAGAACCTTTTATATCTATCGTATCTTGAGATACTATTCCGGAATTTATTACATTATTGTTTTCAAGTATTTCTAATTTCCCGCTGCCTGTAATATTGTTATTGTTAGTTCCGTCAGCATTGATTTGCAGCACACCGTCATTTCCTATAGTTGCTGAGATATCATCTATATCAGCAGTCATTGTCGCACCGGAAGCCATCCCTAAATATGCCGCCGTTATTGAACTGCCTGATATGTTATTAAATGTTCCTGCATGGACAGTAATAGTGCTTTGAGTAATATCTCCATTGTTTGTGAAGTTTCCGTACGTATTCAAAATACCTGTTGACCCGTTTATAACGCCTTGATTTGAACCGCCGTTATTTAATGTCAGGGTACCGTTATTTGTTATTGTTGCATTCAGATTGTTTGTAAGACTGTCAGCTGTTATTAAACTGTCATTTGTTACAGTTCCGCTGTTTGTAAGTAGATTTCTGATTGTAATATCTTCTTGATTTGCAAAAATTCCGCTGTTTGTTACAGTAATATTTTCCTGCTCTATAGCTGCAGTGTTTGTTACTGTGGAACTGTCTATTATTAAATTCCCAAAAGTTCCGTTGTAAGCTGTTATTACGTTGCTGTTTGTTCCGCCGGTTAATGTTAATGTCCCTGCGTTATTTATGTTTCCGCTTAAATCATCCGCATTGCTTATTAAAGAAGCCGAAGTTGTAGTTATATTAATGTTTGTTTGCGCTAATACTCCGCCTGTATTGTCAAATCCGCCTGATATATCAATGTTGCCCGTTCCTGATATTGACCCTGTATTTAAACCGTTGCCGACTGTAAAATTTGAAGTGGATGTGTTTACTATATTGCCTTCATTTGTAAGAGAGCCTATATTAAGCTCGTTGCTGTTATTTATACCCGCATACTGCCCGACAAAAACATCGTTGACAATTGTAGATGAGCTGTTTGTCAGTATGTTGAAATCAGTGCTTGTACCGCTGACAACATTTAATGCGCTTTGTTGTATGAAATTATTGTTGGAGACATCTCCTTCTATCGCAAGCGTTCCGGCTCCGTAAATATTTTGACCGAGTGCTCCGCCTGTGAGTGTTAATAAAGAATCGTTTGCAATGTATCCCGTGTCAAGAAGAAGCACGCCTGCATTCGTAACTAAATGACCGCCGTCTTTAATTATTAATGAGTATTGTTCAATGTATCCTGTATTATAAAATGTGCCTGCCGTAACAGTCATTGTTCCAAAACCGACTCCTCCGGCTCTGTCTATAGTTCCTTCATTTATACCGCCGTTAATGTTAATTTCGCCGTCATTAATAATATCTGCGGAGGATCTGTTAGCTAAATATGCAGCATTTATAATGTTTTGATTTGATACAGTCCCGTTGTTTGTGAATGAACTGACTTGTACTGTACCTGCAGTATTATTTGTGAAATTCCCGTTGTTTGTGAATATACTTTGAACTATTGATGAACTGTTTGTTACGTCATAACCGGAAGCGATTGCCATACTGCCTGAACCTTCTATGGCATTTAGGTTTGTGCCGTCAGCGTTTATTTGTAATAATCCCGAATTGTTTACGGAACCGTTATTTGTATAAGTATCTATGTTGTCTATATCCGTTGATAATGTTGCGCCGCTTGCGACATTTATATCAGTTGATACTATTACTGCATTATTTGTGAATATTCCGGAACTCACATTTACTACATTTTGAGTTATACCTGCATTGTTTGTTAAATCATTTGTTGTTGTTAATGTTCCCAAACCTGTTATTATATTGTCGTTTGTTCCGCCTGTAAAAACCAAATTGCCGTCATTTTGTATTTGTCCTGAAATCGTTAAATCGGATGCGTTTGCCGTAAAGGTTGAGGTATTTGCTACGGTTATTGTGCTTTGGGTGATTGAAGTTCCTATCGTATTTGTAAAGTCAGAAGAGGCTAATATGTCCAGTTGTCCGGTTCCTGTTACAGTGTTTTGATTTACCACGCCGGTTGTGGATATTTGTAAAGTACCGTCATTGCCAATAAATCCGTTATTAGTGTAAGTGTCAAGCATTTGTGTCGTAAGCAGTGTCGCGCCGCTTGCAACATTTATGGTTGTTGATACTATTACTCCGTTATTTGTAAAGGTTCCGCTTGATATAGTCACGCTTCCCTGGGTTATGCCGGCATTGTTTGTGATGTTTCCGTTACCGAATAAATTTCCTTCTCCGGTTATTGTATTATCATTTGTTCCGCCTGTAAAGGTAAGATCTCCGTCATTTACAATATTGTTTGTTACGGTCAGCAGGCTTGCATTTGTTTCAAGAGACGAGCTACCGTTTACCGTAATAGTGGACTGGCTTACTGAACCATAATTTGTTACCGATGAAGAAGAAGATATAATTAAATTTCCTGTGCCGGAGCCGGTTATTCTGTTATAGTTTGTTCCGTCCGAAGTAATCTGCAAAGTCCCTCGGTTGTTTATATATCCGCTGGCTGTATAAGTATCTATATCATCTATATCTGTTGTTAATGTTGCGTTTTCCGCTATTGTGAAAAAATCTGCCGTTATTAGACTTCCTGTTGAATTAGTTACATTTAAACCGCTGGAAATATAAAATATACTCTGGGTTATATTGGCATTATTAACAAAATCATTGAGTTCAACTGATAGAGTTCCGGTGCCTGTAATTTCATTATTGTTTGTTCCGCCTTTAAGCGTTAAATTACCGTTACTTTCTATTCCTGACGTTGCCGTTATATCAGTTGCGACGGCTTCTATGTATCCGTTACTTGTTATTGTGTCGAAAATTAAAGAGCCGGAATCGCTAAACAGGTATGAATAGTTGTCAATATTTAAAGAAGACGCCTGTAAACTTGCGGAATTGCTTACGCTGATATTATTAAGA
>JBAYZJ010000030.1:0-11710 GCA_041672565.1 Endomicrobiaceae bacterium | reverse complement strand
ACTGTCACATCTCCAACAAGCACCCTGATTGACCTGTTCATTGGCAAGAACTGTTTTACAAGAAGGGCACCAGTTTACATTTGCGGTTTTTCTAAATATCAATCCTTTTTCCCACATTTTTATAAAAAACCATTGATTCCACTTATAATATTCAGGATCACATGTCGCTATTTCTCTATCCCAGTCGTAAGAAATACCGAGCATTTTAAGTTGCTCATTCATTCTTGCTATATTTTGTTTAGTCCATTTTTTGGGATGTATTTTGTGTTTTATGGCTGCATTTTCAGCAGGTAATCCGAAGGAATCCCATCCTATAGGATGTATGACGTTTTTACCGAGCATCCTGTGAAACCTTGCAAAAACATCACCTATGCTGTAATTTCTTACATGCCCCATATGTAAATTCCCGGACGGATACGGAAACATAACCAAAAGATAATATTTTTCTTTTGAAGAATCTTCTTCAGCTTTAAAAACATTATTTTCCTTCCAAAAATTCTGCCATTTTTTTTCGACTTCGCATACGTTATAATCTGCCATTTTTCTACCCTGCCTTCTCTAATAATATATAATTTTTTACCAAATCTTTACAGATGCATCATAGAATTTAATTGTTTTATTATCGTTGTTATCCTGAAGTAATTTTTCCTCTAATTTTCTTATACTATTTAAATCATATAATCCTATATAAACACACTCAACTTGACTTCTTAATATTGCATCTATAATATGATTATCATTTTCATTAAAACCAAAACCGTAAGTTACAAGAGAACCTGACATTTTTTCAAAATTTTCATAAGCATTTTTTAAATAGTCATCTTTTTCAATTTTATTTTTTTTATTATTACTGGAGCCTTCTGCAACAAATAAAGGAAATTCAGCATTTTTTAACATTTCTTCAAGAATATGTTCAAATTTTTTTTTGTTTTCATAATCTTGAAATCTTTTCATAATTAACGCTTTTTGTTCATAAAAAAGAGCTAAGCACCCATGCAAATAAAATATTTTTTTCTTGCTGTTATAATTTTCTTTGTGCCACAGATATCTTTTATCTCCATCTTCTTTAAAACCTTCAGAAAAACTACCAACGGCTTTTTTCGTGATAACCCAATTTAATAACAAATCATAATTAGTTGTATATATATTATCATAGTCAGATAAAAACTTATAGTTACTATCATATTGGGTAGTTTCTATAGCATATGGATCTTTAGGATGAACTGATGTATTTGTTTGCACAAAAACATTTCTAATTTTATTAATTTGATTATCGGAGCTGCCGCTTGCTTTCATAGCTTCCATAACTTTTTCAAAATCAGAACCATTTTTATTAAAAATTTTTTTTATATCTTTTGTAAAGATTTCATTTTTATCATTACCATTTTTCACAGCTTTTTTATCATTTTGCACAGCTTTTTTATACAAATTTTTATATGAAAAGCTTTTATTAAAGGCTATACTAAATCCATTACCCAACAATAAATTTTTTAATTTTTTGTGAGATCCAGAAGTAATCTCTTTGTTTACTTCATTAAATGTTAAAATTTTATACATGAATTATTTTCCCATTATAAATACTAAGTATTTTTGTCTTTAGGCGATAAAGAAACAAGTGAAGTGTATGGTAATTAAATACATGAGCTTGTTTCTGAAGAAGCATAAAGTAAAAAGACAATGTATTATTTTTTCAATAATATAAAATGTTCTATATTCCCCTTCGGACCTTTCACAGCCGAATCCTGTTCTTTAATAATTTCTAACCCTAAATCTAAAGAAAAATTTTTAATCTTTTCTATTGCTTTTAATCTCAATTTTTCATCTTTCACAACACCTTTTTTTACATCACCCGGTTCAAGTTCAAACTGAGGCTTTATCATTGCTATAATGCTGCCGTCATCAAATAATATTTCTCTTGCCAGAGGCAATATTTTATCCAAAGATATAAAAGAGACATCTATAGTAATTAAATCTATTTGATCTTTAACCAGATTTCTATCAAAATATCTGAAATTGACATTTTCAATATTAATTACTCTTGAATCCTGCCTTAATTTATAATGTAATTGTCCGTTTCCCACATCAACGGCATAAACTTTTCTCGCACCGTGCTGCAGCATACAATCGGTAAAGCCGCCTGTAGAAGCTCCTATATCCATGCAAACTTTATCCGTAAAATCTATACAGAATAATGAAAGCACTGATTCCAACTTCAATCCGCCTCTTGAAACATAAGGATTCTGTTTTTCTATTTCTATTATATCATCGTCAGAGATTTGAGTACCGGCTTTTGTAATTTTTTTACCGTTCACCAAAACGCTGCCTGCCATTACAATAGCCTGTGCTTTAGACCTGCTTCAACCAAGTTTCTTTCGAATATTACTACATCCAGTCTTTTTTTCATACTGTTAAAAATCTTTTTGTTATTTTAAATTAAGATATACCATATAAAATATTGATATTTTCTGTTTTATGAATTTTTAAAAGCCAAGTATTTTAGAAATTATATAAAGTTTATATATAAATTACAAAGAAAACATAATTGTTTTATTCATCGGAAACATCATTGTCAGGAAACAGCATATTATGTTTTTCATAGTAACGGTATAAATCTATATACTCCGAAAAATACTGTGTTTCCTTTTTATATTCCGGCGGAACATTTTCTGACGGATATATTTTTCCGTTAACTGTTATATAACGATCCTTAACAATTTTACACTCGGCACTTATGCTTATGCTTATTTTATAAGGATACTCGTAAATCAGAAAACCGCAAAAAAAAGGATTTTTCATTTCTCTTATGCCCAATAAATTTAATACTATATGCGCAAGGTCCAAAGAATTTCTTGAGTTACTATACGTTATGAGTGGCAGGTCATAAATAATAAGGAGTAGTTTTTTTACTATTTCAGTATAGGCAGGTTCCATAAAAGCGGCATGATCTGTATTAATTACCAATTATGTATTTTCAGTCCAAGGAGAATTTTTAAAATACCGGAAAAAATATCCAAGTTCGTAATCAAAATTATAAATTGTGTTTAACCGACTTCTATAATGCCCTTAAAAACATGCGTACCTCTGTTATATAAAGAAATTTTCGAGATATAAAGTCAAATAAAGAATAAAACAAAGATGTATAAAAAAGAAACTCCAAGCAATAAACAACTTTTTAAGCTAATTTCTTTTATCCGCATAATTTTCACAATTATATAAAACCGGAATATTTTATCATTTTTTACTAATAAATTTATTTTGAAAGCATTCTAATAATTTGCATTTCTATCTTTTCACAAGATAATCCGCATTTATCTCTTATAATATTTTGAGCTCCGTGTTCAACAAAAGCATCAGGAAGACCTATTGAAAAAACTTCAGCGCCGGTCCCGGAAAGTATTGATTTAACAGTTTCTCCCATACCGCCTATAAGCGTATTTTCTTCAACAGTAATAATTTTTTTTGAATATGTTAATATATTATTAATTGCATTTTCATCAAAAGGCTTTAAAAATCTCATATTTAAAACTGATGCATTTATATTTTTGCTTTCAAGATTCCTGGCTGCCTCAATGCATGCATTAACAGCATTTCCTATAGCAACAAGACAAATGTCTCTGCCTTGTTTTTCAATACGAGCTTTACCTATATCCAAGATTTCAAACCCTCTGTTAAAGTCGACATTATTTGTACCGGTTCCTCTCGGGTATCTGATTACTGACGGTCCTTTTAAAGATATTGCAGTATTCAGCATATCCTGCAATTCCGTCTCATTTGAAGGCGACATTATAGTTAAATTCGGTATATATTTTAAATATGACATATCAAATGCACCATGATGAGTAGCTCCGTCTTCTCCAACTATTCCTGATCTGTCTAAAACCATAACTACCGGCAAATTTTGCAAAGCCACATCATGTATTATATTATCAAGCGATCTCTGCATAAAAGTAGAATATATTGCGCAAACCGGTTTTAATCCGTTTGCAGCCAACCCTGCCGAAAAAGTAACTGCATGCCCTTCGGCAATACCGACATCAAAGAATCTGTCTGAAAATTCTTCCGAAAAATCTTTAACTCCTGTTCCTTCAGGCATTGCGGCCGTAACTGCAACAATTTTTTTATCTTTTTTTGCAAGCTTAAGCAATGCTTTCGAAAAAACTTCCGTATAAGTAATTTTTTTTGAATAAATAGATTTTCCTGTGGCAACATCAAAAGGCCCGATTCCATGAAATCTTGTCGGATCATCTTCAGCAGGTTTATATCCTTTGCCTTTCTTTGTAACTACATGTAAAAGAACAGGACCTTTAAGCTCCTTTACATTTGATAATATATCAATTAATGAATTTATGTTATGACCATCTATCGGACCTATGTAAGTAAAACCCATTTCTTCAAACAACATACCGGGAAAAAGCATAACTTTAAATCTGTTAACAAGCTTTATTGAATTTAAACCCCAAAATTTAATTCTTGAAACAAATCTTTTTACTTTATCTTCAATTTTTTTAACGCTTCCGGCAGTTAAAAGCTTTGCAAAATATCCGGCAAGAACTCCAATTTTTTTAGAAATAAACATTTGATTATCATTTAAAATAACCAACATATCTTTCCCGAGAGTTCCGGCATTTTGCAATCCTTCAAACGCAAGACCTCCCGTCATAGAACCGTCTCCGATAATTGAAACTACCTTATAATCCTCATCTTTTAAATCTCTCGACACCGCAAAACCTAATGCGGCGGAAATGGATGTTGACGAATGTCCTGCACCGAAAGAATCATATTCTGATTCGGATATTTTAGGGAAACCGCTAAGACCTTTGTATTGTCTCAATGTCTTAAATTGCTCTCTTCTTCCGGTAAGTATTTTATGGGCGTATGCCTGATGTCCGACATCCCATATAAATTTATCTTTTGGCACGTCAAAGCAGTAATGCATTGCTATAGTCAAATCAACAACACCCAAACTCGAAGCCAAATGTCCTCCATTTTTTGAAGTCGTTTGTATTAACTCTTCTCTTATTTCATCTGCCAGTTTCGGCAGTAATTCTTTTTTAATTATTTTTAAATCGCCTGGCTTAGATATTTTTTCTAAAATAGACATTCTGTCCTCTGTTTAATTTGCATTACCGAAATTCCCAATCCAAATTCAGATAACGGCACCGTATATGCCATATTAAAAATTTCTTTCTATCATGTAATCAGCAATAGCTTCTAAAACTTCTCTCTTTGTTTTAAATTTTGAAATATTTTTTTTTGCTTCGGATATTAAATTTCTGGCATTTTTCTCAGATTTTTCTTTCCCGTACAAAGATAAATACGTAAGTTTGTCATTATCTTTATCACTTCCGTTTTTACCGAGAAGTTTTTTATCAGCATATACATCCAAAATATCATCAGCTATCTGAAAAGCAAGTCCGATATTATGAGCGTACGCATCAAGCAATAACAAATCTTTTTCTTTTGCTCCGGCCAAAACCGCTCCTATTTTAATACTTGCTTTTATTAAAGCCGACGTTTTGTTTATGTGGATAAACTCTAGTTTCTTTTTACATAATGATATATTTTTTTTATTCCATTTGCCGGCTTCTAAAGTATCTTCAGCCTGCCCCGCAATCATTCCTTTATATCCTGAATAATCTGCAAATATTTTCACGGCTTTTACAATTCTTATGCTCGGGACATTACATTGCGCAATCAGGTTAAATGATTCCGTCAGAAGAGCATCTCCCGCTAAAATAGCAGCGCTTTCGCCAAATTTCTTATGGCTGGTAGGCTTTCCTCTTCTTAAATCATCGTTATCCATAGCAGGCAAATCATCATGAATCAAAGAATACGTATGCAAAAACTCGACAGCGCACACTGCAGGTTCTATTTTTTCTTTGGATAAACCGAAAATTTCAGCCCCTAAAATTACAAAAACAGGTCTTAATCTTTTCCCTCCGGCTAAAACAGAATACCTCATCGCCTGAGAAATTATAGAATTATCTTTAGGCAGATACTTCTTCAAACTTTTATTGACTTCTTTTGACATATAAGCCAAATATTTTTTTAAATTAAAAATTTTATCAGTTTTCATTTTCGTTCCTAACAAATTTTTCTTTTTCGATTTTACCATTTTTTTCAACAAGAATCTCTATTTTTTTCTTTGTTTCGTCAAGTTTGGCCGAACAATCATTAACCAAAGAAACGCCTTCTTCGAAAAGTTTCATCGCTTTATCAATATCTAATTGCGAATTTTCCATTTCATCAACAATGACTTCAAGTCTTTTTAAAGATGTTTCAAACGTATTTTTTTTCATATGCGCTCCTACAAAACTTTTGCTTTTACAGTCCCGTCTGAAAATTTTAAATTTACAGTATCGTCTTTTAAAAGTTGTTCCGATTTCTTAATCAGGCTGCCTTTTTCATCAAAACAAACCGAATAACCTCTCTGTAAAATATTCAACGGCGATAACAGATTAAGTTTTTGTATTTCCGTCTGTAACGAACTTTTTTTATCTTCATATACTTTTTTTATACTGTTTACCAATTTGTCTTTTAATTCATCTATATACATCATTTTATCTTCATATATCAAATATGGTTTTGACAATGCCCTGCAAGTTTTGAATTTATTTATTTTTTCTTCCGCCAGAAATATAATATTTGCAATTTTTTCTGTTATTGCCTTCTTTAACATAGTAAGTTTGTCTTCTATATCTATTCTGTTTTTAGCGACCATTTCAGCGGCTACCGACGGTGTTGCAGCTCTTAAATCTGAGACAAAATCAGTTATTGTAAAATCTACTTCATGTCCGACGCAGGATATTACGGGTATCTTTGAATTAAACACGGCTCTTGCGACAATTTCTTCATTAAAAGCCCATAAGTCTTCTAAAGAACCTCCTCCCCTGCCTACAAGAAGAACGTCAAGGTCTTTATAATTTGCATTTAAATATTCAACAGCTTTTGCAATTTCATACTTAGCTTCATTGCCTTGTACTCTTACTGAATAAATTAAAACTTCAATATTTGAAAAACGTCTGTCTAAAACAGACAATATGTCATGTAAAGCGGCTCCGTCTTTTGAAGTTATTATTCCTACTTTATTAACTATATACGGAATTTGTTTTTTGTATTTATGATCAAATAAACCTTCAGTTTCAAGTTTATTCTTAAGTTTTTCAAACATTTCCTGAAGAGAACCTATCCCAATCTCTTTTGCATAAGAAACCTGAATCTGATAAGTCCCTCTCTGAACATATGAAGTTATTTTGCCAAATACAAGTATCTGAATTCCGTCTTTAGGAATAAAATTAAGTTTTTGATTATATCCCGAAAACATAACTGCGGATATTTGTGAATTTTCATCCTTAAGATTAAAATACATATGTCCGGATGAATATGTTTTAAAATTCGATATTTCGCCTGAAATCCAGACAACCGGGTAGGAATCCTCTAAAATAATTTTAATTTCATTATTTATTTCACTGACGGAATATATTTTTTTCCCGTCATCATTATTATTGTTAGAACTTTCAAAATCAAATAAATCTACCATTTATCTCACTTATTATTTAAAAATATGGCAAAAATTAAGATTTGTAATTTTAAAGACTGCTATTTCAAAGGCTTCAAATTTTTCCGAAAAACAAATTAAAAAAATCTAAAGCCTTAAATCTTAATTACTTAGCGATATCCTGAGCTCTGACTTCTCTTATAACGGTAACTTTGATCTGTCCTGGATATTCAAGTTCCTGTTCAATTTTTTTTGCTATATCATGAGCTAAAATTTGAGACTGCGCATCATCTATATTTTCAGGTTCAACAAGAATTCTGATTTCTCTTCCTGCCTGAATCGCATAAGCTGAAGAAACGCCTTTAAAATCTTTTGCTACGGTTTCAAGTTTTTCCAGCCTCTTTAAATATGTTTCTATTGTTTCCCTTCTTGCTCCGGGTCTTGCGGCAGAAATTGCATCAGCTGCAGCAATAACAAAAGCTTCAGGACTCTTAGGTTCGTCAAAACCTTCATGATGAGACAGAATAGCATTTATCATTTTAGGAGATTCGCCGTATTTCTTTGCAAGTTCTGCTGAGATCTGATGATGAGTTCCTTCGACTTCGTGATCAACGGCTTTTCCTATGTCATGCATAAGACCGGCTTTCTTACAAAATGTTATGTCCAAACCCAGCTCTCCGGCAATTGCACCCGCAAGCCATGTAACTTCAAGCGTATGCTGTAATTGATTCTGTCCGTAAGAAGTTCTGAATTTGAGTCTTCCGAGCAACTTAATAATTTCAGGATGCAGACCAGGAACTCCGGAATCAATAGCAGCTTGCTCTCCCGTTTCTTTTATCGTTTCTTCAACTTCTTTTTGCATTTTCTGAACAACTTCTTCAATTCTTGCAGGATGGATTCTACCGTCGGCAATAAGCTTTTCTAGCGCTTTTTTTGCAATATATCTTCTGACTCCGTCAAAAGCAGATATTGTTATAGCTTCAGGAGTATCATCAATAATTAAATCTACGCCCGTTGCCTGTTCAAAAGCTCTTATATTTCTTCCTTCTCTTCCGATAATTCTTCCTTTTATCTCATCATTAGGAATTTGAACCGTTGATGTCGTAATATCAGCAGTATGATCAGCCGCGACTTTCTGTATTGCAATAGAAAGTATTTCCTTTGATTTCTTATTTGCGTTTTCTCTTGTTTCCTGTTCTATCTTTTGTGACAAAACAGCCGCATCTCTTTTCGCCTCTTCCAACATTTCTTTTACCAGTCTTTGCTTAGCTTCTTCTCTGGTTAAACCTGAAAGTTTTTCAAGAATTGTTTTTTGTTCGTTCTTTATCTGCTCTACTTCCGAAATTTTAATATCAATATTTTTTTCTTTCAATTCCAAATTTTTTTCTTTCTGCTGAAAGTCTCTTTCTTTCTTATCAAAAGAGTCCATTTTTCTGTCCAGATTTTCTTCTCTCTGAATCATTCTTTTTTCGGAATTCTGCATTTCAATCTTTTTTTCTTTCAGCTCTTTCTCAAACTCTTTTCTTTCATGATCAACGGCATCTTTACCGGCGATTAACATTTCTTTTGTTTTCGCATCGGCACGGATTTTTGCTTCATTGATAATTCTATCTGAAATCTGTTCAACGGATGTTGAATCAATTTTTGCATATACATATCTCAAAATAAATCCGATAACAAAACAAATACAACCTACCCCTATAAGCATAAAAACATTTTCCATACAATAGTCCCCTTTCGCAAAATCAATTTCTAGTTACTTCTATAACTCTCTTTTCGGTTAATACCATACCGACAGGCAAATCATATTTGCCGTTCGGCAATTTATCCGTCAATTGAACTTCATATGCAAGTCCGATCCTTTTTGAGATATCGGTTCCTGCCAGCCATCTGTCATAATATCCTTTGCCGTAACCTATGCGATATCCGTAAGTGTCAAAAACTATTCCAGGCACAAAAATCAAATCGACATCCTTTTTATCCACAATCTCATTTTCATTCAATTCAGGCTGTCTGATTCCGTAAACTTCCTCATAACAATCTTCCAAATGATTTATTTTGACAGCTGTCATATTCCCGTCACCCGGATTCTGAATCACAGGAACAGCAACATCTTTACCTTCGGCTAAGAATTCGTTTATCATAGCATCAGTAATTACTTCCGACCCGTAAGATAAATAAAACATAACTGTCTTAGCATCTTGATACTGCTTAAGCTTCTTTATTTTTGACAATATCACTCTGCTGTATGCGTATCTTAATGCAGGTTCAAGTCTGTCTCTAATCATAAGATAATCATATCTTAATTTACTTTTTTCTGATTCTATTAAGTCGCTCACCGATTTTCACCTCATACCCTTGATTAGCCGGACTATAAAAAACCACAGGATCTTCAAAATATTCCTGTTCAACATAATGATCTTTGAAATCATGCGGATATTTATATCCTTTGCCGTGTCCAAAAGCTTTTCCGTCCAAACTTGAATCTTTCAAATGATTAGGCACAGATCTTTCTTTACCGTTTTTGACCTCATCTATAGCCATATCAACGGCAAGATAAGATGCATTTGATTTCGGAGCCGTCGCCACATATATAGCCGCCTGAGATAGAATTATCCTGGCTTCAGGCATTCCTAAAAACTCAACAGCCTGCATAGCGGCAACAGAAACCGTCAAAGCTCTGGGATCCGCGTTACCAACATCTTCACTGGCACAAATCATTATTCTTCTTGCAATAAATCTCGGATCTTCTCCGGCAACAAGCATTTTTGCCATCCAATAGACCGATGCGTCGGGATCGGATCCTCTCATAGACTTGATAAAAGCTGAAATATGATCATAATGCTGATCCCCTCTTTTATCATAAGAAATACTTCTCTTTTGTATGGATTCTTCCGCAACCTTTAAATCAAAAAATCTTATCCCGTCTGAACCAGGCATAGTCGATAAAACGCCGATTTCAACAGCATTCAAAAGTCTTCTGGCGTCACCGCTTGAATTCTTGACCAAATGTTCTTTGGCATCATCGGTAATTTGAATGTTTAATTTACCGAAACCGTTTTTTGGGTCTACAATGCTTCTTTCTAAAATCTTTAAAAGATCTTTATCGTTATGACCGTGAAATTCAAAAACAGTAGTTCTTGAAAGTATAGCCGAATTAATATAAAAAAAAGGATTTTCAGTTGTTATGCCTATTAAAGTTATAATCCCTTTTTCAACATCAGGCAAAAGAGCATCCTGTTGAGATCTGTTAAAATGGTGAATTTCATCCAGCATCAAAATTGTCTTTTTGCCGGACAATTCCAAACGATTTTTCGCCTGCTCCAAAATTTTTTTAATATCGGCTATTCCGATTAAAACGGCATTAGCTTTTTCAAAATAAGATTTTGTCTTTAAAGCTATAATTCCTGCAAGAGCGCTTTTCCCGCTGCCGGAAGGTCCGTAAAATATAACAGAACCCAAACTGTCAGCCTCAATTGCTCTTCTCAGCAATTTTCCGTCACCGACAATATTAGCCTGCCCCATATAATCATCAAGAGATTTAGGAGCCATTCTTAAAGCTAACGGCTTATACTTATTATCAGAATTTAGATTTTCCTTAAACAAATCTTTTTGTTCCATAAAAAAGAAACCCCACATTTGCCGTGTATGTTAAGTATTTAAAGCCCTTTTTTACAAGTGAGAAGCAAGGTTTATGCAAATTAGCATAACTCACATGGCTTTCTCTTAAAGAACTCATCGGAATAAATACATTAACACGAAAATCACCAACAATGCAGGGTTATATTAAGTTTTTAATCAGATAAATCTAATTTATCTATCGTCTTTATAAGATTATCTACCTTCTTAACGTTTCTATCTGAAATACCGGCTTGTTCGTCCCTAATTGTTTGTAATTCCATAATAATATTCAAAACTGCAAAAGCCCTTAACGTATTTGAATCTTCAATATTTGAATGCATTCTTTTTATATCGCCATATTTTTCATTAGCGAACTCTATGGCTTTATTTACGGCTAATTCGTCAAAATCATCTACCGAAACATTTATAGGCATACCCATAATTTTTGAAGAAATACTTCCCATCACAAAACCTTTGCCGAGCTTATCTTTTCCAATATCTGTTCTGCTTTAAGTATAGCCTTTTTTTGCTTTTCCTTCAATAAAATATTCTCGTTTAAACGATTCTTATGTTCTTTTACTTCTTTCTTAA
>JBAYZJ010000029.1:0-13214 GCA_041672565.1 Endomicrobiaceae bacterium | reverse complement strand
AATCGAAAATTTCGGGAGAGAATTCCCAAAACCGTGCTGCATTTGAAATCCGAAACTTGCCCAATTATTTTCAAGATTCCATAATATGACCGGTATAAAACAAATAAAAGCTATTAGTATTGAAAAATATAATTCTTTTTTTAAAAACCAAAATCTGTGTTGTTTAGAAAACAATAAAAATAACATGATAGACGGAAAAATCATAACAGCGGTATATTTGGATAAAAATGCAAAACCAATTACAAAACCAAGCAAATACCAATAGTTCTTTTTTGAAGTTTCTATAATGTTAATAAATAAATAAAAAGATAACATCCAGAAAAGAGATAAAGGAGAGTCAGGAATTGTTACAACCGCGCCTAAAAATGAAAAAACAGGAAGAATATTAAGCAAGACAGTTCCGACAAATGCTGTTTTTTCATTAAATAACTTTTTTGCGGATAAAAAGAATACCCATGACGTCAGTATAAAAATAATAACGGACGGAAATCTCACGGCAAATTCATTTACTCCGAATATAGCCGTAAACAGTTTGACTATATATCCTATTAAAGGAGGATGATCATAGTAAGATAAATCTAAAAATTTAGAATAGACCCAATAATGAGCTTCGTCAACTGTTATTCCTATATGTCCTATAATTAATAATCTTATAAAAGTAGTTACTGAAGTAAGAACCCAAAATAATTTTTGATAGTATGACATTGATATCCCTTTGTAATGTTATTTTTTATAGAATACCATATTTCACGATTTCTCTTCAAGAAAAATTTATGTTTTTTTACAAAAAATATTGAAAAAATAAAGCATATATATTAGAATATATAATGATTATAGGGAGTCTTTTTAATGTCAAAGAAAATTTGCATAATTTTGCTTTTATTTTCAATGTTTATATCAAATGTTTTATTAAATTTGATAGGGGGATATTCTTTTTTTATGCAAAAGAATATTTATGGTTATGAAAATATAAATATTCAATACCAATGCAACGTAATAGTAAATATTCCTAAAAATTTTATAAATATGTGTGTCAAAGTAAGCCAGGAAATGAACTCTTTTAATGCTGTAAATGATAATTTTGTAAATATTAAAGCGAAAAAGAACAATAATTTCTCAGAAAATGAATTTGCACTCATGGCTAATTTTTCAAAATTCAAAATAATTAAAGCTTTTTATGACAGAATATTTGATAATATCGGATTATCTTACGGAACAAATATATATTATCTACTTATGATTATTCTTATATTTTATATTATAGGATATATAGGTTTGCTGCGTCTGTTCAATGATTCATTATATTATCATAGATTTTTTGGTAAACCGTTAAAGCTCTGTCTGCAATTTATCAGGCAGAGTTTTCTTTTGGAGATAAAATGAAAAAAATATCAATTTTTCTAAATATCCGAAAAATATGCTCAGTTCTGACGGCTGCTTCTTTTCTTATCTCATCTTTTACGGCAAACGCATATCCTGACGCTAAAAACGGCGTATCAAAAGACTCTTATTCAAAAATAATAGATAATTTAAATGTTATTAAACAGGAACACGGGAGAATAACTTCCGTAAAAGATTTATCAAGTGATACAACAGTTATTAATATTCAGGATTTACATTGTCATTTCCAAACGCAAAAGAATATAAGTGAATTAATTAAAGAAATAGCGGATAACTATCCGTTAAAGTCTGTATTAATTGAAGGCGGTTACGGGAATATAGACATTTCTTGGATTAACAGGATAAAAAATGCAGATTTCAAGAATAAAGTAGTTGAAAAACTAATGCAAGACGGTTATCTTACCGGAGCAGAATATTACGCGATACAAAATAAAAAATACAATATACTTAAAGGTATTGATCAAAAAGAAATACATCTAAAAAATCTTTCAAGACTTGCAAAAATAATGGAAGAAGAAAAGATATATGACAATATTCTTTCCAAAATTAACAAAGAAATAGAAATACTGAATAATTATTATACAAACGGACAAAATAAAAGATTTTCAAGAATATTGTCAAAATATAAAAGCGGAAAAATAAGTAATGTAAAATTTTATAAAATACTTTTTAAATACATTGAAAAAATAAACGAAAATCCCGAAAAATATAATAATATTATATCCGTAAATAAGAATATGTATCCCAATATATCCGGATATATTGGGATATCTAAGAAGTCAAATGAGATAAATACCAGACTTTTAGGAGTTCAATTACAGCAGTTTATAACCGTTTTGAAAAAAGAAATGTCTTATGATTCATACAAGAAATTGCTCAATGTAACAAACAATTTCAGCAATACGGAAAAATTAATTGACTTTCTAAGCAAAGTATGTGAAGCAAAAAAATTTGATTTAAGTAAAAATTTCAATGAATTAAATAAATTTATAAACATAAGAAAATCAAATAATCTTTTTAATCCCGTTGAATTGTTAAATGAAGAAAGAATCCTGACGGATCAAATAAGAATGGCATTGTCTTATGACAACACGGAATATGAGATAGCTTTTATAACAGATTTTCAGGAGTACTTTCAAAATTATCTTAAATATTCTTTAAATTCGCAGGATTGGCAATATTTTAAACAAGATTTTGATAAATTCAGATTATTGTATTCAAAATATGCCGTTATTGACAGACTAAAAGATATAGAACAAGATTTTGCATATATAAATGAGTATTATGATGTTAATTCAGACAGAAATAATATTTTTATCACAAATATATTAAATGATACCGATAAAGTCTTGAAATTTAATTATAAAAAAGAAAGAAATGCAGAGGAAATCCTTAAACAATCAAAAGAAATCATAATTGTAATAACCGGCGGATATCACAGTATTGACCTGCAAAATATCTTATCGTCACAAAATATTAACAGTATAATTATTACTCCCAATATTACGGACGACAACGGAAAGGCAAACAAAATATATGAAAATATAATTAAAGAGCAGAATAAACTTCTCTCTCAGGCATTAGCGTTTAAACTTGCATCCTGCGCTTCGAATACGGAACAAAAAACTTTATTAACCAAAGCCGCGGCGGAATTACTAGGCGATAATCTTGATGTCCTAAATACTTTATTAAACGGACAGATAGCCGTACATAAAGATTCTGAAGGAAATACAATAGTAAAATATCTTGATGATAATTCAGAAATAAAAATCAACATATCTTTAACAAAACGTTTAAAAAACAAAAATAAAAAAATAAAAAACATATTAACGGCTTCAATCAATCAAATATATGACTCAACCGATATAAAAGAATTAGAATCGATATTTCTTCCGGATACTTATAAAATAATAAAAAAATTATCTCTGCAACTTTTCAAAATGGGAATTTATTTTGGCAACGGACCTGTATTTGAAATAGTCAATTCAAAATTCAACGGTAAATATATCGACGGTATATCCCCTGAAGTTTACTCTACTTTTTTGCCTGAAATACAGAAAATGTTATTAACAAGGCAAATTGACAAAACTGATTCTAAAATATTTAATACAAACTTTAAAAATTCGGAAAACGATGAATATCTTAATACTTCTGACGGAAAACCAGTAAATTATTCTTTTGCCGATGACAATATTTTTATACCTGCAATAGACAACAGATTTAAAAGAAAATTATACAGAAAAACTTTTACCGCAGTTACAAAGATACTTGTAACTTTTATCGGAATTTTTGAAAATCAAAGACATTACCCTTATTTTGATATTTTAAAAAATTCAAAAAATAAAACAGAGCTTAAAAATATTGCGGGTAATCCGAATATCAAATTAAAGTATAGATTGTTTGCGCTTATGTATTTAAAGAAAAATGGTTTTTATATAAACAGTTCAATAAGTTCAGATATAAGAGACCGTTTTATTATTGAACTAAGAGACGGCGGTTTTCAAATAGAAAACAATTTTGATTTAAGAGCTCTTGTTACCGGGATTTTTTTATCGCTGGATTATTTTACGGAAAATCTTTTGAAAACTAAAGATAAAAACAGAATTTATGCAAGAATTTCAAAAGCCGTAATAGTAAAAAAAGGGAAAAAGAAAACAGTTGCAAATGCAGCGCTGTACTTTGCATATTTTGATCCCTTAACAATAGCGCACGAATTGGGACATAATATATTGTATGCTTTAGGCGTTCATGCATCAAATGAAACAGAACTGACTATTCATGAATTGTTCGCCGACGTAACGGCAAATATGTTTGGAAATATGTTTTCGGATTACAAAATTGACGAGAATGCAGTGCTATATGATTTATTCAATGATTCTTTTGATTATAATTACGTTTTTCAGGAAGAACATGATGCGGCACGGGGCTTTATAAATTTATTGATTAATACTTCATATTCGGCAAATGAATATATGAGATGGGAACGTCTTGCAAATATAATAATTGATTTTGTAACAAACAAGAAACACATAAGGCAGAAACAAGCGGAAGTTTTCCATTCAATAACATACAGTTATTTTACCGATATTGTTAATTCTGAAACACATGTGAGAGTCAATACATCAAAAATACAAGAAGTATTGTCAACTGAAAACTCATATACAGTCGTTAACGATATATTACAGGAAATTAAAAGTCTTTCGGAAAAAAGATATTCCGCAATAATAGACAAAATCAAACAAACCGTAATAACGCCTCAATCATACAGATATACAAAAAAATCTAAACTTGATTATAATGACGATTCTGTAATAATAAACAACATAATACTATCACAGCCGAATAAAATTTATGACATACTAAAAATTATAAAAGAGGAAATATTAAGAAAATTTTATTTTACAAAAAGTGAAATGGAAATATTGGTTTCAATAGACATTTTGCTTAATTCTGATATTCAGGGAACTTCCAGGAACTCTTTTATAACAAAATTAAAGCGATATCTGAAATATATACCTGATAAAAAAGCCTGTGACATGGACGATTACCGCAGACTTGAAGATTATATAAACGGATATGAATATCCTGAATTAACAATGAAATGGCTTAATAAAATGTTATTATTTTTTGGTAAAAAAGATTTTAATGAAAGACAGAAAATAATAACTGCAGTTGAATATCCGCTAATCATATTAGGAATGTTTATCCCTAATATAAGAACATGGTTTATAAACAAACATAAACCAGGCGCAGACATCGGCGAAAGATTAAATAAACTAGAAACAGTTACTGAAAACGAAATAATAAAATCTGTTGGTAAATCACTAAATGAAATTAAAAATTCAAGTTTTATAGTTAAAATAATTACAATAGTAAAAATAATGACGGATAAAACCGTAAAAACAGCAAATATAAAATACCATACTGAATTAAATAATGGATATGATGTCAGACACATCACAGTAGAATTCACGCCTTATATCCAAAATATGCCTTATATGT
This sequence comes from Endomicrobiaceae bacterium, assembly GCA_041672565.1. Taxonomy (GTDB): domain Bacteria; phylum Elusimicrobiota; class Endomicrobiia; order Endomicrobiales; family Endomicrobiaceae; genus Praeruminimicrobium. The sequence continues at coordinate 7,811 of JBAYZJ010000029.1, read as the reverse complement.
TGAAAAAAACGGATAAAGTTGCCGTTTATATATCAGATAATATCGCACAATTTAAAGATAAATATGAATTCAACAACACAGGACTGAATGTTGACGGACAAAAAATTTGGCAGATAAATATTGACGGAAACCTCGTATATGTTTCTCAAGGAGCAAATCCTCTGCAAATAGTAAAAACCATCAACAATACAAGAATAGTAAAAAATGATTTGGGAAAGATATTAAATGCAGAAAATGATATGAATTTGAGCATTGATTATTCTGTATTTATAGATAAAAAAAGCGACGGGATTTATTTCGATGACGGAATAATAATAACAAATTCAAATTTATACATAAATTCTATTACAAAAATATTCAATTCAGTTTCCGCAATGTATGCCCAAAAAACAATAATATCTCTTGAAACGGTTCAAGACGAAAAATTATATCAGGCATTAGCAAACGGAAACGTAAGAAAAACTATTTCGCAGCGTCAATTTGAATTCTTAAAAAACAGTTTTGAAAAAGAAAACAAAGATATTTTTCAGGAAATAAGCAACCTAAGAAAAAAAGGAATAGAAATATATATAAAATCTGATAAAAAAAGCGACAATTACGGAATTTACGGCATAAGCGGTGAAATTATAAACAATACAATTTACGATTATATTCTTGCTGATACTTCAGAATTGGAAATAATTGAATCAAACGTATCAATAAAAGATTTAGAGAATAAAATAATAAATTCAGATAAATCTTTGCTTGTAGGTATAGATACATTACAAAAAATATTCATGGATAACAGAGACATAACAGATGCATATGACGGATTGAGTTCTTTGCTGGGACATATTAAAATAAAATTCGGATTGCACGGTATTAACTCAAAAGACATGAGAAATTTTGCTTACTCCATAAATATTGACGACATACCTTTATTAACTGACGATTTACAAAAAAACAAAATGATAAAATCATCATTAAATGATTTTATAAATATTTTTAATATAGATAAAAACAATGTCATAAGCATAATACTAAACGACATAAAAATCAATGATGCCATGAAAAATATATTTTTAGATATTATCAAAGAAAGAATTTTAGTTAAGACAAAACTATCCGAACAAAATAAAGAAAACGGATTAAAAGATAAAAAATTGGAAATATTATTAGGAAAAGTTTTGCTTTTACAAATGTCTAATGATGATAAAACAAGTTTGCTTTCTGAACTTAATATTTTTAAAGGTAATGAAAGCGATATGAAAATAAAAGTGAATGAATTGTATATGAAAGCTTTAACAGATAATGATCCTCAAACAATAAACACGATAATTGAATTAATTTTGGTTTATTCTGAAGAAATTAAAGCCGGCGAAAAGATAAAAGCAGATGATATTAATTTAGCTTCTTACAGAAAAATGCTGGCTGCGGCATAATTTTATTTTTTGGATTTTTATTATGATTACAATAAACTTATTATCAAAATCTTACGGAACAAGAATACTCTTCAAAGATTTAAGTTTTAATATAGGCAAGAACGAAAAAATCGGACTTGTTGCAAGAAACGGCTGCGGAAAAACGACATTGTTAAAAATGATTACAGACTGTGAAGAGTATGATTCCGGAGAGATTCAAATACCGAAAAATTATAAAATAGGATATTTAAAACAACATATAAATTTTAATCATAAGACAGTAATAGACGAAGTTGTTTCCGTAATATCGAATGAAGAAACTGAAAACAAATGGCAGGCTGAGAAAATTTTATTCGGACTCGGCTTTTCTAAAGAAGATTTACTTAAAGATCCTTTAAAATTTTCAGGAGGATATAAAATAAGAATAAATCTGGCAAAAATACTTTTGTCTGATTCTGATATGCTTTTGCTTGACGAGCCTAATAATTATCTTGATATTGTCGCAATAAGATGGCTTGTCAGATTCTTAAAAGCATGGAAAGGAGAGCTTATTTTAATCACACATGACAGATCTTTTATGGATCAAGTCGTAACTCATACGGTAGCTATACACAGATATAAAGCAAAAAAAATAACAGGAAATACGACAAAACTTTATGAACAAATCGAAAAAGAAGAAGAAATTTATGAAAAAACAAGACTTAATTACGAGAAGAAGAAGAAAAAAACAGAACTATTTATAAGAAGATTCAGAGCAAAAGCACGGTTAGCCGGAATGGTACAATCAAGAATAAAATGTTTAGAAAAACAAAAAGACATTGAAGAACTTACGGAACTTGAAACTTTAGATTTTTCTTTTAACAGTATTGATTTTCCGGCAAATAAAATGATGAGCATACATTCTTTAAAATTCGGATATAATCCTAAAAATATTTTAATAGATCATTTGAATTTTGATTTATTAAAAAAAGAAAGAATTTGCGTAATAGGAAAAAACGGGAAAGGAAAATCAACTTTATTAAAACTCCTTGCAGGAAGAATTAATCCAATAAGCGGGAATATAAAAACTCACCCTGAATTAAAAACAGGATATTTTGTGCAATCAGACGCCGCTGATTTAAACGAGAACGATACAGTTTATGAATCTATAGCGTCTTCCGCTCCGGAAATACTTCCGCAGGCTGCAAAAAACATATGCGGTTCTATGATGTTTTCAGGCAATGACATGTTTAAAAAGATATCCGTCCTTTCAGGAGGAGAAAAAAGCAGGGTATTACTCGGAAAAATTCTTATGAAACCCGCTCATCTATTACTTCTTGACGAACCTACAAATCATTTAGATTTGGAATCAACAGAATCTCTTATCAATGCGATAAATGATTTTGAAGGATCGGTCATGGTGGTAACTCACAACGAAGAACTGCTTCACAGCATTGCAGATAAACTGATAATTTTTGACAGGAATAAAGTAAGTTTTTTTGACGGAACTTACGGAGAATTCCTGCAAAAACAAGGATGGGAAGACGAAGGAGACAATATTAAAATAAATATAGAAAAGGACAAGAAAAAATTCTATACAAAAGAAGATATTAAAAAAATGAAAGCCGTTTTAATTCAGGAGAAATCAAAAGAATTAAAACCTCTCGAAAAAAGAATAAAAGAATTAGAAAGAGAAATACAGGAAAAAGAAAAACAGATAGAAAACATTACGTCTTTATTGCTTAAAGCATGCGAGGAAAAAGATATTAATTTCCTTGCCGAAGGTCCGAGACAAAGCAAAGAAATAAAAAAAAATTTAGATATATTATATGAAAAGTTATTCGAAAAAACACAAATTTTTGAAGAAAAAGAAAAATATTTTAAAAAAGAAATATATAATCTTGAAAACTGATTTGGGGGAAGAATGAAAAAGATACTTTCAGTAACTGTTACATGTTTTGTTTTGTACTCTTTTATTTTTGCTGATGTAATACATGGAATTATGTTATTGGAGCCGGCTTCTTTAATATCATCATCAATAGGAATGGTTTCCGGCAGTTTTATCAACAATGATAATAAAGAAACTGTTGTATTTATACAGGATTTACACTCAAATCCGTCAGTACAGAGAAATATATCAAAGATTATAGAATCTTTTGACAAAAAAGCAGGCGTAAACAAAATACTTATAGAAGGCGCTCCTTTCGGAGAAATTAACAAAGGAATTATAAATTCTTTAAACAGTTACGATATATATAAAATAACAAATAATTTGCTTGAAAAAGGATTGTTTACCGGAACTGAATATTACGTTTCAAATAAAAACAAAAATATTCCTTTATACGGACTTGAAGATTGGAATACATATTTATCAAATATAAAAAGAGCTGCAGAAATACAGAAAAACAGAAACTATATTCAAAACTTATACGAAAATTTTAATAAAGAAATTCATAAAAAAGTAAAAAATTCCGCTAACCTGGCTAAATATGCAGAATTTGATTTATCGGATAATAAGCTCTTAAAAAGAATAAATATGCCTGTTCTTAAATACGAATCTCTTCAACAGTACCTGCAATTAGCAGATACATCACATAAATTCAACTCAAAACAAATAATAAAAGAACATAACAGTTTTATAACGGAATTAAAAACAGAAATCCCTTTTGACAGATATAAAGATATACTTAATAAATCAAAGAAAAATAACCAGTATGAATATTACATTTCTCTTTACGCTGAGTTTAATACAAATTATTCTAATTTTATAAATAAATACAAAAATCTTTATAATTTCCTTGAATATTCTATTCAAAAAGAAAAAATAAACGAAATATCGCTTATATCCCAGCAAAATAAATATTTTATAGATTTTATGAAATCTTTGTCTGCAATGCAGAAAAACAGTAAACAGGAAAGTATTTTTATTCTAAGAATGACATATCTCTTGGGTTCTTTCTTAAGACTAACAATATCTGAAGAAGAGTATGATTATTTTATAGAAAATTATGAGAAATATATAAATTTATTACCCAAATATTTATCCGGAGAATATGAATATATCTATGCTGATTTATTTGATTATGATGAAGTTTTCGATTATCATCAAATAAACAAAGACAGAAATAAAATATTCATTAATAATATAAAACAATTATTAAAGAATAATCATCAAAACGATAAAAAAATCACTGTAGTCGTCGCCGGGGGATTCCATACCGCAGTTTTAAACGGCTTAAAAGAAAACGGTATTTCATATTTACTGATCACTCCTTTTGTAGAAGAAAATACAAACATAAAAAACTATAACAGTATAATAGCAAGCACAATCAATGACAATTTTTCAAAACAGGCGCTCTCTCCAATTCCTTTAATGCTGGCAAACAGTTCTGATATTCCTGAAGGAACAAGAATTTTCTTTTTTCAAAAACTTGTTGAAGCTCTTGCCGAAACAGACACATCTCCTGAAGCATTAAAACAAGCGATATCAACATTATCGAGGGAAATATTGATATTTGACAATCCTGTCGCGATAAATTATGACCAAAATAAATTTTCTATTATTATAGGGAAAAGTAAACTTTCATTTAAAATAACTGACGGGCATGTATTAATAGATGAGGAAAGCAGAATTACCGATAAAAAAGAGAAATTTTTCAAAAACAACATAATATCTTTTATAAAAAACACATTCCATATATTTCAGGCGTCTTACTTGGTTTTAAAACCTGAATATTCAACAAATTTATTTTCTAAAAGAAGTGACAAAAGTCCATCTTTCGTTTCTGCAACATTCTTTAATCTATTGCATCTCAATAAAATCGCATATAAATATATGATGGAATTCGGGAATGCTCTTGTCGGGAACGGGAAAGCCGTAAAATACAAAGATATGAAAATCAATGTCAACGGAATTGATAAAAATATTAATATTATAATTGAAAACCAATTGGCAGATTATATATCAAAAGATGATATGCAGTATATATTAAATGAAGCGATGTCCAGAATAAAAAACAGCGAAGCGAAAGTAAAAGATACTGTTGTTATCGGCTTGCTGTCAAAATCAACAAATTTATTTGAAGATCATTTAAACAACGGATTTATAGGCGTTAATGAAGCTATATTTAAAATAAGCAATGAAACAGTAATGGAAGCTTTTTTAAAAGTCGGCATAATTCATGAATTTGCCCATGAATTAAAAGGAAAAGTAACTGCTCAAAATTATAAAACGACAGAGGATGAACTTATGTTTTCCGACATAAAATTCATAATTGAATATGTCGGAAACAATCTTAAAAATGATGATAAAGAAAAACCATCCGGTGCAAATGCATATGACGAACAAACAAGAAAAATTATTCTTAATTCTGTAAGAGAAATATTACCTGATAATTTAAGATTCTTAAGAAAACTAAAAAATTATAAATTTAAAATTATTGATATTATAGATTTTATAAAACGAAAAGACTTCCTTATGGACGGAAGAAAAGGTCAGTTAAAACATATAGAATATGAATATTTGGATAATAATCTCGAAGCACAAAGAGAATTTTTTTCAAATTTAACAGTAAACAACGACGGAACAATGCAGCAGTTTCTTGATGAACATGTAGACAAAAAAAGGATAAATGACGTTTCCGACAGAATAAACAATCTCCTTGCCCATTTGAGAAATGTCATTGAATCATCTGATATAAATGATAAAGAAATTGAAGATAAAATTGTCAAAGATTTTGAAAATAATATCTACAGCTGTTTAAATCTTATGTACAAAAAAATGCCGAAATATCTATTCGGTAAATATTACAACGAAAAAGTCGTTATAGCTGATCATGCTCTCAATCATTCTATTGAAGTTTTGTCATATACTATTGATATTCTAAGCAGAGAAATTTCTTCTTTTCAAACTTTAGATATCCAGTCTCTCGTATACTCCGCATTTCTTCATGATATTTCATGTTCTTTTTTAAGATTAAATCATGAACTTAACTCGGCTACTTTTGCAAGAAGCATTCTCTCGGGAACTCTTGAAAGTTCAAAAGTAGATAAAATAGAAAAAATATGTCTTGGACATAAGAAAATAAAAAACGGCGTTCAAAGAGAAGAACATTCAATATATGAAGCAAGGCTTTTACATGATGCCGACGGTTTATCCGCAGTTTTGGATTTAAATAGAATAATCGGCGTATGGCTGACTCAGAAAGATCCTTTTATAAATGAAAACATTTCTATCGAAGGCAGAATTAAATTGATAGAAAATAACATATATTTAAAAACGCAGGGCGGAGACACAATAAATGATTTAATGAGACAATTCTTGAGAAGGAATCCTAATTTATATTTAACAAACGGCGCAAAAGAAATTATAAAAGCTTCCAAGTCCGATCCGCATACCGTAGAAAAGTTTATTCGTTCCGAAAAGACAGTCAATGCTATTCTCAATTCAGGAATGCACATTAAAAATGAGGACATTGACGAAGCCGTAAAAATCATAAATCAGGTTTTGCCGCATTTAATACCTGATTACTCAAAATCAGACCGGCTGACTGATACGGATATTGAAGAGAAAGATTCGGCATTCGGATTTAAATCAAAATTATTATTGTTTAAACAAATACTTTCTTTTATGATCACCAAACAATTTGATTTCAAGCAAAATATTGCTTTGTCTGATATACACGGAGGATATGCCAGATTAATAGAACTTATAATAAATTTAGTAGACCCGACATACGATATTAACGGACTGTCTGAAAAACAAATAGAAAAAGAAATTATTGACAGATTATCCTATCCTGGCAATACAGAAACTTTTTATATATTGGGAGATATGCTTGACAGAGGCAGCAGGCAGGTTGAGTCATTTCAATTTATAAAAAAAATTATGGATACAGGAAAAGGTAAGTACGTAATAGGCAATCATGATCTGTATGCTTTCATGAATTTACTCGGACTGCATCTGCCGTATTATGAACATTATAAAGGGATTCCTGCAGACTATACGGATTTTACCGGAAGAAACGTAAAAAAACTTCTTGAATTAAAAAGAGCTACAGATCCTAAAACTGTAAATAACAAATTGTATTGGGCTGCACAATTTGACAATTATATGCAATATGCCGATTCAAGGCAAAAAACGATATGGAACAAAAAAGAAAAAGAACTTCAGGATTTGTTTAACAAAGCTTTCGGTTTTAAACTCGACAATAACGGGAAAGATATTTTAAATAATCCGTATAACTCAATTTTTGAAAAAGACAGCGATTTATTAAATTTTCATAAAAAGTTTTTCGGAAGAAATGTAGGAATAGTCGTTTACACAGGCATCAGAGCCGCTGATAAAATGTCGATAAACTGGTGGATTGACAGACAAAAAGAGTTGCAAAATTTAAAAGAAAGATATCCTAACCTTGCCGATTATTGGAAAAT
>JBAYZJ010000028.1:0-13558 GCA_041672565.1 Endomicrobiaceae bacterium | reverse complement strand
CAGGCTCCGCGATATAAACAAATAAAACAATAAAAAAAGGAACCGCGCTTATAATATTGCCTGACATTTTCCCCTGTGAAGTAAAAGCTTCAACTTTAGAATATATTGCAAGTCTTTGATTAATAGATTTCTCTATCTTATCGAGGATATCCGAAAGTTTTGCTCCTGTTATATTTGAAACTCTGACTGAATCTATAAACAGTTTATACTGTTCGCTTTGAATGTTTGAAGAAGAATCTTTCAAAGCTTCATCAAGTCCTACGCCCAAAGAAACTCTGTCAAATATTTTTTTAAATTCTTCCGATAACGGCTGCTTGACCTGTTTTGAAACAGTGTCTATCGCCTGCAGTATTGACTGTCCCGACAAAATGACGTTTCTGAATATTCTTATTGATTCAATAATCTGCTTATCTATGTTTTTTTTATAATCATGTTTTTTCTTCTTTCCGTACAGCCATACAAAGTAAGCAAGAATCATAAATATCATAATTGCAAAAATAATGTTTAAGAACAGTGCCAAAATGAAAAACATACCCGCGGCTGCAAAAATGTTTATTTTGTTTAAACGTAAATTTATTTTAGAAAAATTTTTATTTCTTTTGTTTATTTTCTCAAACACAAAAACAAAAAGCATATTGATAAGCAAGAAACAAGATATTCCGAAGCAAACCAAATATAATGAAGACATCAGCAAGAGCCTTTTGATAAAGAAATAAGCCGTTTGAAAGAAGACGTTTCAACGTCGTATTTAAAAACAGGAATAATTTCATATAAATTATCATCATTTTTTTGAAGAGATGAAATCTCCGATATTTTTCTGCTTCCGTCAGGAAATCTTTTAATCTGGACAATAATATTGACCGCCGAATATATCATTGAAAGTATCGCTTTCTCAGGCAAATCAACTCCGGCCATTATTACCATAACCAGCAGCCTCGAAACTGCGTCTTTACATGAGTTTGAATGGACAGTAGTCATAGAACCGTCATGCCCGGTATTCATCGCCTGAAGCATATCAAGAGCCTCTCCTGAACGGCATTCTCCGACAATAATTCTGTCAGGACGCATTCTCAAAGCATTGACAACAAGCTGTCTTATAGTTATTTCAGACGTCCCTTCTATTGATTTTGTTCTTGTTTCAAGTCTTACAACATGATCCTGCTGCAGCTGCAATTCCGCAGAATCCTCTATGGTTATAATTCTTTCATTATCGGAAATAAAAGAAGATATTACATTAAGCAAAGTAGTTTTTCCGCTTCCCGTTCCGCCTGAAATCAAAATATTTTTTCTGTCTGCAACGGCATGCTTTAAAAAATCTATCATCTCCGGATTTGCGCTTCCGTAAGAAACGATGTCATCTGCAGCAAGCTTATGCTTTGCAAATTTCCTTATCGTCAGCACAGGTCCGTTAAGAGCAACAGGAGCTATAACTGCGTTTACTCTTGAGCCGTCTTTGAGCCTGGCATCAACTATAGGAGACGCTTCATCAATATGCCTTCCGACGGAAGAAGCTATTCTGTCTATAACGGTTCTTAACTTATTTTCATCATAAAACTTTGATGAGGTTATCTGTAATTTACCGTTTTTTTCAATATAGATATTTTGACATCCGTTAACCATTATTTCGGTTATTTCATTATCATTGAGAAAATCTTCCAAAATCCCCAATCCCAAAACTTCGTCGGAAAGTTCCTTTATCAACCTTTGTTCGTCGTCAAAACTTATTTTTTCATCGTTTAATCTTAAAAGACCTTCTATCTGCATTTCCGTTATGCGGCGAAGCTTTTCCTGGTCTTTTTCTTTCGCATACTCCTGCATCCTTACAATCAATTCCTTATGCAGTTTAGTTTTTAAATCTCCATAATCAGCCTGATGACTGCAGCATGGATTTTCTTTTTTAACGGATACGCTTTTTACATTGCTGTTTTCAATTTTTTTTATTAAATGTTCAAGAGCTTTTACAAAAACATTTGATTTATCGTTAAACAAAAAATTTGCGTTTAAAACTTCCTGTTTAATCTTAAACGATAACGGCAGCACAGCCATATCTTTGCGTACAAAATCGTAATCTTCGCTGTCCATATCATAATTTGTCTCTATATCAAACATCACGGGAATAATTTTAATTTCTCTTGTTTTTTCAGAAGCAAACTCCATGTAAAGATTTTTACAGTTTTCAAAAGAAGTCGGTTCTTTAATAAATGAGAATAACACCACATCCGAGATAGCTAAAACGATCTTCTTACTCTCTGCAGATTTATCCTGTATAACCACAACAACATTGTCATATATTGAAGACAAACACTCAAAAAAACAATTCAAATTTTGTTTCTTAAGTACGCTGTCAATATCTTTTACGCATAAAATTTCATTTTTTGAATCAAGATAAGTTTTAAGAATCTGAGAATTTATACTTGAATCCAAATTTAACATTTCATCAATATATTTTATGTTGTCTTTCCCGTATACAGACCAAAGCATATCGCTTTTCGCGCTTCTGATATCAACAATTATCGTGCTTTTTTCATTATAAGAATACAGACTTGCGATTCCGTTTAAAAGAGTATTAACATATAAAGGGCTGTCTATTTGAATTACTGATATAATTTTTTTATTTTTCATTTTTATTTTGAAGAATACCTGTTTAGTATATCGATTGCTTCTTTCTGTGATTTTTGAATTTCTTTTACAGTCCGGCTCTGTGCGTTTAATTCTTTGCGAATGTATTTTGACGAAGCATCTGTAAAGATATCATTCATCTTTACAGGTTCCGTCTGAATAACGGTTACATCGCCAGACGGTCTTAAAGCTATTTTTAATACTCCGTTTTCCTGCGCAAGCATTATCTGCTGGGCTTCAGAAACAGACACGGCTATTGTAACAGGCAAATTAACGGTTATACTTTCTTGTTTTACATCGTTTATTCCGCCGACAACATTGTTTCCGACAGCTAAAACCAATAAGTTTTGGGCTACCACAACAGAAGATTCAACAAAATTTTTATTCTTATTTTCGTATTCGGCAATAGATATTAAATCTATTCTGCTGCCGGGAGAAATTATTCCGGCGATTTCATCTCTGTCAAAAATAAGAGTAACGGCTCTTTTGTTATCAGGTATTGTATTTGATATACCGGCATCAGAGGTAATAGGTAAAATTTTTGCCGAAGTAATCTGCTCTCCTGCTTCAAAAGCCACTATTGACATAAAAGAAGGATTCTTATCTAGATAGAAATCTTTTATTGCAGATATATGTTTAGGCTGCGCATATTGCTTGGGAATAAATTTTTCTTTAAGCATTGACGCCGTAATTATTTTACCCTGCTCTATTTTAACGTCCGCGACAACAACTTTAACAGGTTCTGACATAGATTTGTTTTTTTGTTCAATGTCATACAAATAAAGAAAAACAAATAAAGTCGACAACAAAGCCAAAATGACAGATAACGTAATTTTCTTCTTCATATTAATTATTTATACTTGCTTCCTGTGATATTTTATCGGCTGAAGAGGTGAAAATTTGGTTTACGTTTTTGCCGAATAATTTAACGCCGACTATCGCAACGATTACGATTAATACGACGATTAAAATATATTCCACCATTCCCTGTCCTTTATTATTTTTTAGCATAATTTTATACCTCCGATTTTATTTTAAACGTCTTTTATGTATATCATTCTTACACCCGCTTCCAGACAAAACGGATGACTTCGCAGATATATTCAGCTCTTTTAACCCCGTAAAACGCATAATTAACGGGAGATTGTAAGTATAAGTAATCATAACGCCGGAAACATCAGATTCAGGAAGCAACAACCCTTTAAGCAACCCGTTTATATCGTTAAAAATTTTAGAAAAATTTTTAACGTCTATATTTACTTCAGGATAATCTTTTATTTCAACTTTTATTTCTTTAATGCTGTTGATATCCAATCTGCGTCCGTCTATCATTCGATGAGTCAAATAATTTTCTATATCTTTTTTTATATCTTCTGCGCTTACCGACGTATTCGCTATCAGATCAGTACCGTATCTTGCTGCAGAAACAAGCTGCTGCCAAGTTAAAAGAACCCTTGCAAACCAAATAACAGAAACTATCATAACAGCCATTAAAGGCAAAATAAAAACGGCTTCAACGAAAGCATTGCCTTTTCTATTTTTCATCTGCAAATAATAATCTCTAACTCTTTCAGTTTTTTCATAACAGAATCGGATAAAGTAAATTCCTTCTGTTCCTGAGCTGTCATATCTTTAACAAGAATTTTGCCGTTATCAAATTCGTTTTTACCGAAAATAACAGTTTTTCGCGCGCCTATCTTATCGGCAAGCTTAAATTGTGATTTTAAGCTTTTATTTAAAAAAGGACCTTCTATTATTATATTTTCTGATAAACTTAAATCTTTTCTTATGTCATTTTCGTTTAACATAAGTTCATTTGCAAAAGCAAAAGCAGGTTCAAATAATCCTTCATCTGCAACGGCAATAAAAACGACATCATCAGTTTTAACAGTTTCAAAAAATCCGTTCTGTTCACACGCCATTAAAACTCTTTCGCATCCCAGCGCAAAGCCTACGCTAGGTATTTGCTGTCCTCCGAGTTCTTTTACAAGATTATCATATCTGCCTCCGGCGCATAAAGCATCCTGAGAACCGACTGAAGAAGAACGCACTTCAAAAACCGTTCTTGTATAATAATCCAATCCTCTTACAAGTTTATCATCAACCGTATAATCACATCCAACGCTTTTAAGCAATGCCTGCACCTGATTAAAATGATCGCTGCACTCACCGCATAAACACTCTTTCATCGCCGGTATATTATTAAATTTAGCCGAATCTATTTTACAGTCAAGCAGCCTTAAAGGATTTTTTTCTAATCTTCTCTTGCAATCCTCACATAAATCATTGACTGATGAAAAATAATCAACAAGTTTCTTTCTGAATTCGGCTCTGCAGTCTGCACAGCCCAATGAATTCAAATGAATTTTAATATCTTTTATATTCAATGCCGATAAAATTTCTTTTGCGACTAAAATTATTTCGGCATCCGCATTAGGATTTGGATTTGCCAAATATTCTGCTCCCATTTGAGAGAACTGTCTGTATCTTCCCGCCTGCGGTCTTTCATATCTGAACATTTCGCCTGAATAAAAAAACTTGCCTACCGGCTCCGTCATATCAAATCTGTGTTCTATATATGACCTTACCAAAGAAGCTGTTCCTTCAGGTCTTAAAGCCAGTTTCCTTCCTTTTCTGTCCTCAAAGACATACATTTCTTTTTCAACTATATCGGTCGCTTCTCCTATAGATCTTGTAAATAAAGACGCTTCTTCAAAAATAGGCGTTATTACTTCTTTGAAATTATGTTTTTTAAATATATGCCTTGATATGATATCCAATTTTTCCAAACCAAGAGCCAACTTCCCGTAAATATCATGAGTTCCTCTGGGAGCTTTATAAGTCGCCATTTTTTTTCTCCAAATTACAGTTTAACGGTCCTGCTTTGCCAGGCGGTATAAGAATGCCGCCGGAAATTATATAAGCGATTGCTTCTTCAACGGTAAAATTCGTCTCCAAGACATCCTCTTCTTTTATTAAAATTAAAAATCCCGTAGTAGGATTTGGCGTAGTCGGCATAAAAACGGTCACATATTTTTTGCCGTTTATTATTTTTTCTCCGGTAGCGAAAGCCATACAATACGATTCCTTATTGCAGAAAGGAATGAATACCACTTTTTGAAAATTCATTTTTTTGTCATTGCTGGAAAAAAACGACATTAATTTTTTTAAAGAAGCGTAAATACTGCCGAAAAGAGGAATTCGAGATAACAATTCTTCCAAGAGAGAAAAAATTTTCTTGCCTATTAATTTTGTCGTAAAAAAACCTACCGACCAAATTATTACCAGAGTCAAAAAGAAACTGGATACCTTAGCCAATAGATATACCCATGATTTATCGGAAATAAAGAATTTGAACAGCGGAAGCAAATAAGGCATTGAAAAGCCGCTTGTCCAGTTGAAAATCAAAACAATAACAAGAGCCGTAAGCCATAGAGGCAAAATAAGAAACAGGCCGGCAACAAAATATTTTTTTAAAAAATTTTTTTTGCCTTTGAATTCATGTTCGCCGGATTTTAAATTAATAATATCATTTTCCGTTGACAAGCTTTTCTCCGGCTGAAATTAATTTTTTCAATTTATCTTCAGACGCCGCTTCGGCATACAATCTTACGATTGGTTCCGTTCCTGATAACCTGAACCCTATCCAAGTCGATTCATCAATGATAAATTTGTAACCGTCAAGAGTTATGACTTTCTTTATTGACATACCGCCTATTTTAGAAGGGGTAGATTTTTTTAAAGTATCTTTAAATTTCTCCATCGTTTCTTTAGGCAGACGGAAATTTTTCCTGGAAGTTATAATACTTCCCGTAAGTTTACTTATGTCTTTTAAAATCGCGCCTAAAGATTTTTTATGAACGGCAACAGCCTCTGCCATGAGGAGACAGGCGAGTATGCCGTCTTTTTCCGGCACATGTCCTCTTATTGTAAGTCCTCCCGATTCCTCTCCGCCTATAATAAAGTCATTCGGCATTTCAGTCATCAATCCGCCTATATATTTAAAACCTACCGGAGTTTCCTTAACTTCAACGCCGAGTTTTACGGCAAGTTTGTCAAGCATATGGCTTGTCATAACGCTTCTTACGGCAAAACCTTTCCAGCCTCTTGTTTTATTCAAGTGATAAAGCAAAATAGGTATGATCTGGTTAGGCGTTATAAAAGTGCCGTCTGAATCAATTATTCCGAATCTGTCGGCGTCGCCGTCTACCGAAAGACCGATTTTATAGGATTCTTTTTTTATTATTGATTTAAGTTCTTTTAAATTTTCTTCGTTAGGCTCAGGCGAATGTCCGTCAAACAATACGTCTCTTTCTTTGTTTATAACCTTTAATTTTATTCCTGCGCCCGACAATAAAGTATCAAGATAATCGTCTCCGGTGCCGTGCAGAATATCAACGGCAATTTTAATTGAAGATTTTTTTAGAACTTTAAAATTAACAAGTTCTTTTATTCTTTTCAAATAAGCAGGCCTTGGGTCGTAATATTCAATGATTTTTGATGTTAATCCTTCGTTTAAAGATAAAGATTTTACGTCTTTTACCGTAATAGCCGCACAGTATTTTTCTATTTTTCCCGTGGTTTCAGGGAGAGCGGGACCTCCCCATGAAGGAGAAAATTTTATTCCGTTATATTCAGGAGGATTATGACTTGCAGTAAAATTTATTCCCCCGGCAAGTTTATTTTTTATTATATCAAAAGCTATTACCGGAGTAGGCGTATTTCTTTTGCACAACAAAGCTTTTATTTTATTTCCCGCCAAAACTTCAGCCGAAACTACTGCAAATTTTTCAGACATAAACCTTGTATCATACCCTATAATAACAGCCGAACCCTTTTTGTAATCTTTTGCATCATTAAGTATATAATTGCAAACCGCCTGAGTAACTATCTTAACGTTATCAAAAGTAAAATCATCGGCTATAATGCCTCTCCATCCTGATGTTCCAAACTTAATCATTGTCTTTTTCTCCTGTTATTTCTGCCACTGCCTAATTTTATCCGTATACATATCTATAAAACCTTTTGCGGTCGTTTTATCTTTTGCTTCCGCCCAAATATGAAAATAAGCCTCGTCAGGATCAGGTAACAGCAACACCCATCCGTTATTCAAAAATACCTTAACCCCGTCTATAAGTTCCGTTCTTTTATCTTTTGTACTTTCAATGGCGTTTCTCATTGTCTGCCCTTTTTTATCCCATGAGCACGGAATAGCTGTATGAAAAACTTCAAAAGACGGAATCTCTCTTCTTATTCTGCTTATAGTTAAATTATTTTGAGTTAACATTTCTATTAATTTCCCTATAGAATACATTGCATCAAACGCCTGTTGGAATTCAGGAAATATAAATCCGCCGCGGCAGTCTGCGACAAAAATAACATCTTCGTCTTTAGTCGCGTTCATTATATTGCGCGGACTTGTTCCTGTCCTTTTGACTTTAAAATCAAATTTTTGGGCAAGCTCGTCAATAACGGACGAAACCGTAACAGGAACCGCGATAGTGCCTTTTTTATAAGTTATCATAACAAGATACGCCATGACAAGCATAGCAGTTTCATCATCCATTATTTTGCCTTTTTCATCAACTAAAAACAATTTCTCGGCTCCGTTGTCTATAAGAAAACCGGCGCTGGCTTTTAAAGTCGTCACTATGTCCGATAACTGATTTAGAGATTCGGAAAACTCTTCTTTCGTCTTCGTTATTTTTTTGGCGTCTATATAAGCATTCAAGGCAACAACATCTACGCCTAATTCCCCTAATATCGCAGGAAAAACCATAGAAGCGGACGAATGCGCATAATCAATAACTATTTTTATTTTATTTACAGTCTGCTTTTTCTTTATTATATCCAAATAACCTGTTTTGTAATATTCCAAAGCTCTCGGAGGAATTGTAATTTCTCCGACTGCATCCATATTTGCTCTCTTAAAATCTTCTCTAAAGAATAATTGTTCAATTGATTTTTCCTGATTTATGGAAATATCCCCGCCGAATTTGTCAAAAAATTTAATATCTATAAGCCTTGCGTCATAAGGAGACTGCCTGATATGAATTCCGCCTATTTCTCCGTCATTGCCGATTTCATATCTTGCAACCGGAATAGACGAACTTAACATATCACCGACATTAACGCCTGCAGATAACAATCCTGATATCAAACCTCTTTTTATCATTCTGGTTGTTCTGTGATCGTCTCTTGATATAACAACATATGCTCCGCTTCCGACATATGCGCCGTAAGCAGACCCTATTTTTGCCGCAAATTCCGGAGTTATTTCTATATTTCCTAAGCCTGTAATGCTGCCGTATGCGTTGAAAAGAGCTTTATTCCATCTTTCTCCCCATACTAGACTTGATGATAGAATTGCGCCTTTTTCAACTATTTTGTGAGGCCATATTCTCAAATTTGCTCTTATTGTGGCATCCGCACCTATATTACATTCATCGGCTATAATAGTTCCTACCTGAACGGAAGATCTTTCTCCCAACTTTGTGGAAGCGCCGATTACAACTTCTTTCAAACTCGCTTCGCTTCCTACAGAAACCTTATTCCATAATACAGAGCCTAAAACAAGCGAGCTTTCCCCTATTGTAACATCAGAACCTATAACAGATTTCCCGATTCTTGCGCCTTTCTTTATTACCGTATTATTGCCTATGATAACATTGCTGTCAAAAATTACGCCTTCTTCAATTACAGTGTTTTCACCGACAATTACAGTTTTTCCGTCTATTTCTTTTCTTATACCGGGAACATCAATTTTAACCTTACCGTCAAGAATATCATAATGGGCAAATCTGTATTCATCATGATTCCCAATATCCTTCCAGTATCCTTCGGCTACATAACCGTATAAACCTTTATTTTCTTTAAGAAGCCTCGGATATAAATCTTTTGAAAAATCAACATCTTTGTTTTCTGGTATATATTCAAAAACTTCAGGCTCCAATATATATATCCCTGTATTTATCGTATCTGAAAAAACCTCTCCCCACGAAGGTTTTTCCAAAAATCTTTCTATTTTACCGTCCTTATCCGTTATTACCACGCCAAACTGCAAAGGATTTGAAACTCTGGTCAACACCATAGTTGCTATCGCTTTTTTTTGCTTATGAAACTCTATGGCTTTTGATATGTCAAAATCAGTTAAGACATCGCCTGATATAACAAGAAAAGTATCGTTTATATTATCTTTTGCAAACCCCACGCTTCCTGCAGTGCCTAAATCGGCCTCAGGTCTTAAATATTTTATATTTACGCCGAAATTTGAACCGTTATCAAAATAATTTGTAATTATTTCAGGCTGATAATACAACATCATCGTCAAATCTTTGAAATTATATTTCTTAAGTAATTCCACAATATGACTGAGCATCGGTTTATTGGCTACAGGAGCCATAGGTTTGGGAATACTGCTTGTAATAGGTCTGAGCCTCGTGCCAAAACCTCCTGCCATGATGACAGCTTGCATTTTGCACCTCTCAAATATATTTTAGTTGCTTGTTAACGTTATATTTTTAGATTTTACAAGTTTTTGGCTTTTTTATCAAGGAAATGATATTTAGACATGAATACGGATTTACTTTCCGGAATATTTTTGAAATGCATTGTAAATATTATCATTTAATCTTGCCGTATTCAACAAAACATAATCTTTCGCTTTATCCGCGGAATCAAAAGAATTAATAAATTTATAAGCTATTTCATCGTCAAGAGGATTCAAAAGAAAAGCTTTATAATAATAACGCCGCGCTAAACCAAGATTATTCCGCTCTTCATAAGATATTCCTGTAAGAAACCATATTTTATCTCTCATGTAAGAAGGATTTAACCGCCCGACTCTGCCGAACTCAATAACCGCTTTATCATATTCTCCGTTATAAAAATAAGCGACTCCCATATTGTAGGCCGTTCTTATATTATCAGGATTTTTGATAATAGCGTCAGAATACAAAGAATATGCATTGCTGTAAGATCTGCCTCTCTGATACGAAATAACCGTATACAACAGAAACAGACATATTATAAAAAAATATATCTTTCTTTTTCCTAAAGTATTTGCAAGCTTATCCGTAAAAAAAGCAAATAAAAGAGATATTGAAAACATAGGCAGATACATATATCTGTCCGCAACCGTATTAACAAGAGGAACAATGTTGCTTACCGGCAAATATGACAAAACTGTTAAAAGAAGCAAAAGTTTTACACTTGATTTTTTTATTCTGTATAAAAAAAGATATATTGTAATGAATATAAAAACAGGTATAAAAGCATAGACATAAAAAGAAGATTTTACTATATAATCAACTGAAAGATTTACAGGATAAAGAACATGAATGATATTATAAAACAGAGACGCCGCTATCGTATCAAAATAAGTAAAAATATTAGAAAGAGGCGTGAAATTGCCGTCTAAATTCGGATATACCGTATAGAACAACGGAACCGGAAATCTGGTTATCCAAAAAAATAAAAAAAGAAAAAGAATTATAAAAAAAGAAATCAAAGAAATTTTTTTTAATTTTATATCATCATATAAAAACAACGATAAGAGAAGCAACGCCACAGGTAAAATTATTGCGTTTTCTTTCGTAAAAAAAGCGCAGCATACAAAGATAAAAACAGTAAAATAAAAAATTTTGCCGCGTTTATTATAGCATTGCATTAAAACGACTAAATTCAAAGCGCATAAACAGAAAAACATCAGCAATAAATCCGCTCTAAAACTTATAACGTTAACAACCTCGCTTTGAATAGGATGAAGAGAGAAAAATAATGCCGCCGTTAACGGCAAAATCAAATTTCTCCTGCAATTTATAAAATATGCAAAAAGAAAAACAAGAACCGAGTTAAAAGAATGTATAAGCAAATTAATTATATGATAACCAGCCGGATTAGCGCCGAAAAACGAATAATCGATAATTAATGAAGCAACTGTAAAAGGCCTGGCCCCGCAGCGAATCGGTAAAACATAAAAGAGGTTCTTAGGATTAAGAACCTCTAAAAGATTGTTCAAACTTTGAACAAACGCATTGTTTGTTATAAGCGTAAAATCATCTAAAACAAATAAATTATTTATAACATTAATTCTAAACAAAAACGACACAAAAAAAACGGCACAAACAGATATAAAAAATTGTCTTTTCAGGGTCATTTATAACTACATTAATTCCATGTTAATTTGTTCCATCAGCGTAATAAGCTTTATATTCTCAGGCTGCAAAATATAACCGAGTTCAATATAATCTCTTGCTTTTCCGTATCTGTTATATTTTATATTTTTCAAAGCTTCTCTGTAATACATTTTAATCCTTTTGGCGTTTGTTTCCTGAACTATATAAACTCTGCTCATACCTACAAAATCTTCAAATTTAGGATATTTTTTGGCAAGTTTTGAAATTGAATTACTTGCTTTTATAAATTTACCATTCTGAAAATATTCTATGGAATCCAAGAATTCTTTTCTGTCGTTTTCATTTTCAATAGTTGATGCGATTAAATTTTTCTCTTCATTTAATCTCATAGCATAAGAATTTACGTCTTCTTCAGGCAGCAGAGAAGTAATTTTTTTTATAAATAAAAAACCTTCATAACAATTGCCGTCTTTGACAGCTCTTTTTAATTCTATTGAATAATCATTTACGACCGATCTCTTAAAAAACGAAATTTTCTCTCTTAACACCAAAATCTTGTTTCTCAATTCCATAGCTTTTATATTATCGTACGATACGTTTAAAACATTATTAACATATTGCTCCGCTTTATCCAAATCTCCGTGAAAATAGGCATCTTTTGATTTTGCCAATTCTTTCTTTATGTTAATTTTTTTAGCTTCCGTACCGGATTGAAGCTCCGTATTCAATGTATCTTCGCTGCCATAGCTTTTTATTCCGGCTAAAGAAAAAGAAGAAAACAAAACGATTAAGAATCCCGAGAACAAAATTTTTTTCATTATCATTTTATGAACCCCAATAATAATTTTTTATTTTACTACAAATAAGCTTTATTTTATCTATTAAAGAAATTTCAGTCTTATCGAGCAAAACATTAGAATCAAACGCGGATATTACGACAATGTCCTCATCTTTATACATATAAGTCATATTAGAGCCGACCATCTGCGTCAGGTTTTTCCTTCCATTAATAAGAGCTTCTCTGTCTTTTAACATTGTTTCTATTGTTTTTAATAAAGAATCAATATTAAGAGGTTTAACCATATAATCATATGCTCCCATTCTCATAGCTTCTACGGCAATTTCCACAGAGCTGTAAGCAGTTACGACTATAGGAATCAAATCGGATGAAATTAAATTTAATTTTTTTATTAAATTTAAACCGTCTATATCAGGAAGTCTGTAATCAACTATTAAAACGTCAAAGAACATATCTTTGACAAGAGATTCCGCTTCCAAACCCGTTTCAACGGCTTCCACCTGCATTCCCACAGCTTCTAAAGACGCCTTTAAGCTTAATCTTTCGCTCGGTTCATCTTCTATAATTAATACCTTTGTAACATTTTCATTTTCCATTTAAAAATCCTTAGTTTACAATTTTTGCCGTTATAAAGATTGTAAGTTCGTACCTTCCTTTATTTTTTGAATGCCCTTTAAACAAATAACCTATTATAGGAATATCTCCGAGTAAAGGTATTTTATTTATAGTACTGTCTTCGGATTCTCTTATTAATCCCCCGATAGCAGCGGTTTCTCCGCTTCTTAACATCAAAGTAGTTGATGTCTTACTTGTATTAATAACAGGAGTGTTGTCTGTACCTATAGTTTCGCCTGTTCTATAGCTTTGTTCAGGAGAAACCGTCAAAACGATTGAACCGTCTCTGTTTATTTGAGGTTTTACTTTTAATTTAATACCTACCTGCTTAAAAGCTGTCGTACCGGAAATATCTCCCGTAGAAGAAGATGTTGTTTTGCTTTCAAGA
>JBAYZJ010000027.1:0-13590 GCA_041672565.1 Endomicrobiaceae bacterium | reverse complement strand
GCGGCCATATTAACAATAGAGTTTCCTATTTCAGCTGCGGTAGTTCCGGAAGGTAAACCTAGAAGAGCTCCGAGTGAATCTGTAACTCCTGAGCTTTCTATTGCTTCGGCTATAATATCCGCGGAATTTTGATATTCGGGAGCCGTTGCTCCGGTGTTTCCGAGCTGTATCCCTAAAGTAGGGTTTGAAGGGTCTGATCCTAGACCGAGACCTATATTCTGGCTGTCAATAATAGGCGTTATTCCGGCGTTGACAAAAGTTCTTACGGAAACTGCAAGTTTTTTCATCTTTGCGCCTATTCCGGCATTTGCCGCAACAATCGCTCCTATATTTTTAAAATTTAAATCCGCAATTGAAGAAAGCCCTTCAAATATTGTTGATACATCCTGTGCCGTGGCGGCAGTTCCGCTGTTTATTTTATCGGTCAAGGATTGATATTTATCAACCATATCTGATAATTTATCAACGACGGTTAAGACTTTTTCTGTAGCTTCAATATCGACGCCTACATTCAAAAGCAAATCATTTGAATGTTCTTTTGTGTCTGCAAGAGTAGCCGGATTCCAGTATTGTCCGTCGCTTCCGTATGCCGTTGCCACTCCGGCTCCGCCCATTCCCATTGCTCTTGTTCCTACAATTTGCCATTTATCCGCATAAACAGACGCTGCCAAAAAAAGACAAATTAATTGGATAATAAAAAAAGTTTTTTTCATTTTAACCTCTTGGTTATAAAATTCTTAAATAAAAAGTATATTTTTGAAAAATATTTTTCTAATTACATTATTTGTTTTTTGTTTTTATAACGTTCATTTTGAGTTTCTTTATTGATCTTAATTTGTTTGTGGTATTGTCAAATTCAAGGTGTATTTCATATCCTTCCATTTCTTCGCTGCCAAAAACGGTTATTTCCTGCTTGCCGCCTGACTGGAACGTGGAAAAAACGGAAAAATAAGGATTATTTCTTGCATCAAGAGGAAATTCTTCTACATATGAGACTTTATTCAGCGTCATAAATTTTTTGTTTTCCGAATAGTAAGACATCTGGGCGTTCATGATTTGATTGCATAGAATTTTACCGTCTGTAAGCATAGTGTCGCGCATGTATTTTTCATATGTTATGTGAAGAGCAAAAATAATCATTATGATTATCGCCGTGAATAAAACAATAGTTTTTATATTATCAATTTGTTTTGCATTCATTGCACCTCATTATACCAAATTTTATATTTTTAATTACATAAGTTTTTATATAAATTGCCGTAATAATAATAAATTTGTAAAATAATCTGATGATTAAAAGCAACAAAAAAATATATATAGTTTGCTTAACGGTATTATTATTTTTTACGGTGTCATCTGCCGGCGGATCTTTTTTATCAAAAGACGGCGTCGGAACTACAAGCGCACAATTTTTAAAGCTTGGCGTAGGAGCGAAAAGCGCCGGTATGGGGAATGCGGTAACAAGCGTTTTTGCCGGAACTGATTCTATTTATTGGAATCCTGCAAATTTGTCTTATATAGAAAAGAAAGAAATATCTTTTTCTCATACCGTATGGTTTGAAGATATAAATTACGAATGGCTTGCTTTTACTCTGCCTGTGCGGGAATACGGAGTATTTGCCGTCGCTCTGCAGTATGTGTCTTACGGAAAGTTTGACAGAATAGATAATACGGGCGTTAATGACGGTTCTTTATCTCCTTTTGACATGGCCGCGTATCTTTCTTATGCAAATAATTATGAAAATTTTAATTTCGGCTGCAATTTAAAATATATTTATTCTAAAATTGAAAATTCGGCTTCCGCTGTTGCC
Source organism: Endomicrobiaceae bacterium (assembly GCA_041672565.1). Classification (GTDB taxonomy): domain Bacteria; phylum Elusimicrobiota; class Endomicrobiia; order Endomicrobiales; family Endomicrobiaceae; genus Praeruminimicrobium. Next base: position 11,779 of record JBAYZJ010000027.1, on the reverse strand, counting down.
GCCGATTTTGGCGTTAATTACGATTTTAATGATAAAACGTCCGCAGCGGCGGCAGTTTCAAATTTAGGCACCGATATGAAATTTAATAATGAATCGGAGCCTCTTCCTCTGCTTTTCAAACTGGGAGCCTCAAGCTTTTTAACAAGATTTTGGCTTGTTTCTTTAGATTTAAATTTTCCGGGGGACAATGAAATGTATGCTAATTTCGGCACGGAATATACGATACCGGCCGGAGATAAAACGGATTTTACTGTACGGACCGGATATGAGGGAAGAAATAAAGATATTCCCGGTTTTAACTGGGTTAATTTGGGTTTCGGAATAAGATATTCCGATTATGTTTTTGATTACGCTTTTGTCCCTTACGGCGATATAGGTATGACTCACAGACTTTCTTTTGGAATAAAATTCGGTAAGAATAAATAGGAGAAATAAGGTGATAATAGGATTAACAGGATCATATTGTTCCGGAAAAGATACGGTTGCAGATTATATAGTTCAAAATAACGGGTTCCTTCATTTTTCTCTGTCAGATGAAATAAGATTTATAATGAAAGCAAAAAATATAGAGTCTACAAGAGAAAATTTAATCGTTTTCGGCACAAAGCTCAGGCAGGAACAGGGAAATGACGTTCTTGCAAAATCGGTAATAAGCAAATTTGAACCGGGTAAAAATTATTGCATCACGTCGATAAGACATACTCAGGAAGTACTCAGGTTTAAGACAATTAAAAATTTCGTATTGGTTAATGTCGATGCTCCCCAGTCTTTAAGATTTGAAAGAATGCAGCGCAGAAAAAGATCGGGCGACCCTGAAACTCTTGAAAAATTTATAGAACTTGAAAATAAAGAGGCGCAGTCTTCAGGTTCAGGGCAGCAGGTGTCTTTATGTTCAAAAATGGCCGATATAACTTTTGTAAATGATACTGATAATATAAAAGAACTTTACTTAAAGATAGATGAACTGTTGAAAAAAATAAAAGCAAAATACCATGAATAAATTTGATGTTATAGTTATAGGCGCCGGCGCTTCAGGTCTTATGGCTTCCGGGAAAGCGGCAGAATGCGGACTTAATGTCTGTCTGTTGGAGAAAAAATCAAGACCGGGAATAAAGCTGTCCATAACAGGTAAAGGCAGATGCAATATTACAAACAGCGCAGAGTTAAGAGCTTTTATATCGGAATTTGGAGCCGGCGGGAAATTTTTATTCGGTTCTTTCAGCAGATTTTTTAATAATGATTTAATTGATTTTTTAAAAGTTCTCGGAGTCAAAAGCCGCCTTGAACGCGGAGGGAGATATTTTCCTGAAAGTAATGATGCGCACAGCATAGTTAATGCTCTTATCCGGTATGCAAAAAACAATAATGTTAAAATACAGACTTCATCTCCGGTCAAACAAATAATAAAAGAAAAAAACGGTATAAAAGAAATAATTTTAAACGACGGTAAAATTTTAAGCGCTGACAAATATATTATTGCCACCGGCGGCAAATCATATCCTCTTACCGGTTCAACAGGAGAAGGATACGAATTTGCAAAATCACTTGGACATACCGTAATAGATCCTTCGCCGGCTCTGGTTCCTCTTGTATTGAACAGTCCGTATTTAAAACAGTTAAACGGTCTTAAATTAAAAAACATTGAAATAACTCTTTTTGCCGGAAACAAAAAAGAGGAAAAGCTTTTCGGAGAAGTAGAGTTTACGATTTTCGGAATAACGGGACCTCTTATTTTAACTGTCAGTTCAAATGTCTGTAAATTGATAAAGCAAAATAAAAAAGTTGAAATATCGGTTAATTTAAAACCTTCTCTTTCAGAAAAGCAGCTTGATGACAGGCTTGTGAGAGAACTTAATAATTTTGGCGGGCTGCCTGTAAGAAATATGCTGAAAACGCTGTTGCCGTTGCAGATGACGGATGTTTTTATGAAGGAAGCTGGTATTAAACATACGGAGAAATGCAGTTCAGTAGATAAGAATTTAAGAAGAAAAATGTTTGAAGTTATGACTGATATGAAGTTTAAAGTTACGTCTACAAGGCCTATAGACGAAGCGATTGTGACAAGCGGAGGGGTTTGTCTTGACGAAGTCGAACAAAATACTATGAAATCAAAAATTATAAATAATTTATATTTCTGCGGAGAGATTCTTAATATCGACGGACCGACAGGGGGCTTTAATTTGCAGGCGGCTTTTTCGACTGGATATCTTGCGGGTATAAGTGCAGGAGAAAGCAAATGAGTATTTTTGAAATAATTATGTTGTTGTGTTTTGCAAGCGCATGGCCGTTTTCAATACGTAAATCTTATGTTTCTAAACAGAATACCGGCAAGAGTATAGTTTTTTTGTATATAGTTCTTATAGGATATATAGCCGGGATGATGCATAAAGTCGTATATAATATGGACGGAGTATTTTATCTTTATCTGTTTAATTTTTTCTTGGTTTCCGCCGACATGATAATATATTACAGGAATGAAAGAATCGCAAAAAAAGCGAGAGAAGCTAAATATAACGCTTAAAATATAGGCTGTTTTATTCTCCTATAATTTTAATCAGAACTCTTTTTTTTCTCATACCGTCAAATTCACCGTAAAAAATTTGTTCCCACGGGCCGAAATCAAGTTTGCCTTTTGTAACGGCGACAGTTGTTTCTCTGCCCATAATTTGTCTTTTTAAATGAGAATCGGCGTTATCTTCGCCTGTATCGTTATGGCGGTATTCTTTCAGCGGAATATGAGGAGCAAGCTTTTCAAGCCATTTTTCAAAATCATTATGAAGTCCGTATTCATGGTCGTTTATAAAAACGCTTGCGGTAATATGCATAGCGTTAACAAGGCAAAGGCCTTCTTTTATGCCGCTTTCGTCAATTGCATTCTGAACGTCTGAAGTTATGTTGATAAATTCTATTCTTTTTGAAGTGTTAAAAAATAGTTCTTTTCTGTAAGTTTTCATGTTTTAAACCTCTTTATTTAAATATATTATTTTTCCTCCGGCAAAATGAGAAGTTTAAGATCACAATGCTTTTAAATATGAAATACTTGTCGGTTTATAATGCAGCTGTTATTTTGTTTTTGAGATTTTTTTTAAATCTTTGACCAGAGGCACTTCTCCGCAGTCGGGAAAAAGATGGCAGTTGATGCATTCGCTCCATATTTTCTGAGGGAGAACTTCTTTTGATATAATATCGTAACCTATTTTTTGAAAAAAAGCAGGTTTAAAGCTTAATGCAAAAGTTGTAAAAACGCCGAGTTTTACGGCATTTTTTTCTAATTGTGAAACGAGTTTTTTGCCGATTCCTTTTCCTATATATGCTTTTGAAACCGCCAATGCTTTGATTTCCGCCAAATTATCCCATGAAACATGCAAAGCTCCGCAGGCTATAACAAGACCATTTTCTTCAACTACCATATACTCCTGTATGTTTTCATATATTGCATTAAGAGATCTGTGCAGCATTTCTTTATTATCGGCGTAAAATTCAACAAGTTTATGTATCTGTTTAACATCGTTTACGGTAGCATTTCTTATTTTCATAAAATACCTATTTGTAGTTATATCCCGCATTCACTGCTTTTATGTTTATTTCCACTAAAGCCGGCTTTTTTGAAAATGCCGTTTGAATTGCTTTTTTAACATTTTCTAAATCAGGAACCTGCATTAATTTTATTAATGCTCCTACGGCGACCATATTTGCGGCTTTGATATTTCCGATTTCTTTATCGGCTATTTCCGATATAGGAATAAATTTTATCCTTTTATCAGATTTAAATTCATCGGAATTTATCATTGAAGAATTTGCGATGATTGAAGAATCTTCAATCATACGGGGTAAAAACTTATTAAGCGACAAAGTATTTAAAGCTATAAGACCCGAAGGTGAAAAAGCTATAGGAGAACCTATTTCTTCATCCGAAATGATAACGGTTGAATTTGCCGTTCCGCCTCTCATTTCTGCTCCGTATGAAGGAAACCACGTTGTTTTTAAATTTTGCTCCAAAGCAGACTGGGCAAGTATTGTACCTGCCAGTAAAACTCCTTGGCCGCCGAGACCGGCAATAATTATTTCATTGTAGATTTTCATTTATTTTGTCGTATCCTTTATAACGCCTAAAGGAAAAGTTTTTAAAAAAACTTCTTCTACCCACTTAACCGATTCCAGAGGAGTTTTTCCCCAGTCCACAGGGCAGTGGGAAATTACTTCTATAAAAGAGTATCCTTTTCCTTCAACCTGATTTTGAAAAGCTTTTTTTATTGCTTTTTTGGCTTGAATTACATGAGGCGCATCAAAAACCGTAACTCTTTCTATATATTTTGTACCGTCTAAGTTTGCTAAAAGTTCAGAAACTTTCACAGGATAGCCTTCTCTTAAAGGATCTCTTCCGAAAGGAGTAGTTTCTGTAACCTGTCCGATTAAAGTTGTAGGAGCCATTTGCCCGCCTGTCATGCCGTAATTGGCATTGTTTACAAATATAACGGTTATATTTTCGCCTCTGTTTGCGCAGTGAATCGTCTCAGCTGTGCCTATTGCCGCCAAATCTCCGTCCCCCTGATATGTGAAAACTATTTTGTCTGGATTTGTTCTTTTGATGCCGGTCGCTACAGCAGGAGGTCTTCCGTGAGGAGCTTCCGTAGTGTCAAAATTAAAGTAATCATAAGCAAAAACAGCGCATCCGACCGGAGCAACGGCAATAGTTCTTTCTCTTATGCCGAGTTCGTCTATTGCTTCCGCAATAAGTCTGTGAATAATTCCGTGTCCGCATCCGGGACAGTAAGATAAAGGATTATCTTTTAATGCTTCTGGTTTTGAAAGTATTTTATTCATTATTTTTTTAGTTCCGTAATTTTATTTAAAACTTCTTTATCGGAAACAATGCCTCCGCCGGCTCTTCCGAGAAAATCGACTGATGAAACGCCGTTTACGGCAAGTTTTACGTCTTCTATCATTTGTCCCAAAGAAAGTTCAACGCTTAAAAATTTTATGCCCGGTTTTGCATATTTTTTTATTATTTCGGAAGGAAAAGGCCATAAGGTTATCGGTCTTATAAGACCTGCTTTTATACCTTTCTCTCTTGCCTGTTTTATTGCGTTTTTTGATATTCTCGAAGATATACCGAAAGAAACTATTATAATTTCCGCATCTTCAATATGATATAATTCGGCTTTTGCTTCATTATTTTTTATTGTTTCATATTTTTTTTGCAAATCTAGATTATGTTGTTCCAAAGCTCCGTCTTTCATAAGTAAAGATTTTACCGATCTTGGTTCTCTTCCTTTGCAACCGTCTAGACACCAGTCTTTTTTGCTGAAGGAAGACTTTTGTTCCTTATTAAACTCTACTGGTTCCATCATTTGTCCGATTATACCGTCGCAAAGAATCATTACTGGATTTCTGTATTTTTCGGCTATATCAAACGCTTCGTATGTTATTTCGTACATTTCCTGAGCGCAGTTCGGAGCAAAGACTATTAAACGATAATCTCCGTGTCCTCCGCCTTTAACAGCCTGAAAATAATCAGCCTGTGATCCTGCTATATTCCCAAGTCCCGGACCGCCTCTTTGAACATTGACTATAACGCCGGGTATTTCCATGCCTGCCATATAAGATATTGCTTCCTGTTTCAATGATATCCCCGGAGAAGATGAAGAAGTCATTGATCTTTTACCTGTAGCACAGGCGCCTAAAACCATATTTGCGGCGGCAAGTTCCGATTCTGCCTGAACAAAAACTTTTCCCAGACTTACCATTTTGTTTGACATATATGCCGGAACTTCATTTTGCGGAGTAATCGGATAACCAAAATATGCGTCAAGTCCAGCAGCCAAAGCACCTTCACATAAGGCAATGTTGCCTTTAATTAATTTTTTTACCATAGTTTTTTACCTGAACACTTCTATACAGACATCGGGGCACATTTGATAACAAAAACCGCATCCTATGCAGTCGTTTTCATTTTTTAAAACAGCATAATGATAGCCGATTTTGTTCAATTCGTCTGAAAAAGAAATACATTTTTTAGGGCAGGCGTTTATACAAAGTCCGCAGCCTTTACATCTGTTGTTGTTAACGATTATTTTTGCCATAATTAATCTTATATTTTTTTAAGTGTTAAAGTCAAGTCGTTTTCAGAAGAGAATTTTTTAAAACGTATTGATTTTTTAGTATAATATATAATGTAATATATTAAAATGGTTCCGGAGAGATTTTATGAATTCTTTTAAAACTTTTGTTTTGCTTGCCGCAATTACAATATTGTTTTTATTGGTTGGGAACATGATAGGCGGCACTCAGGGAATGATAATAGCGTTTATGTTTGCGCTTGTAACAAATTTTGTTTCATATTGGTTTTCTGATAAAATAGTTCTTTCAATGTACGGAGCAAAGGAAATCACAAAAGAATCGGAACCAAAACTATACCAAATGGTTTCTGAACTTGCGGAATCTGCAAAAATTCCGGTGCCTAAAATTTATTATATCAGAACAAATATGCCTAATGCTTTTGCGACCGGAAGGAATCCCGATCATGCCGTTGTAGCCGTAACTGACGGGATTTTAAATCTTCTTAATGAAAGAGAATTGAGAGGTGTGATATCTCATGAAATTTCTCATATTAAAAACAGGGATATTTTAATAAGCTGTGTAGCCGCAGCGCTGGCAGGAGCAATAATGATGCTTGCAAGATTTGCTTTTTTCTTTGGAGGGAGCAGAGATGACCACGGTAATTCTAATCCTGTAGCGTTGCTGTTAATGTTTATACTTGCTCCGATAGCTGCTATGCTTATTCAAATGGCTGTTTCGCGTTCCAGAGAATATATAGCAGATTCAACCGGCGCAGGCATTTCTAATGACCCTCTGGCTTTAGCGTCAGCTTTAAGAAAATTGACTGCGGGTAATGAAAAACTTAAAAACAATGTCAGTCCGCAGACTGCTCATATGTTTATAGTTACGCCGTTTTCTTCAAAATCCGCAAGCAATCTTTTTTCAACGCATCCTCCTGTGGAAGAAAGAATAAAAAAATTAGAAAAGATAGCCGAAGCTGCCGAATTGCAAAAATATAAAACGCCGAAAGTAATATACTAGGATATTTATGAAAACAATAAAAAAACCGTTTATTTTAGACATTGAACCGAAACAACTGTCTTCCGTATTAAAACCTCTTATAAAAGAAGAATACAGAATAAATCAAATCAGAGAATGGCTTTATTTGAAAAAAGCGTCTTCTTTTGAACAATTTACAAACATTCCTAAAGACATAAGAGGAAATTTAGAATCTTCGTTTGTCATAAGAACTTTTTCAAATATAAAAAAAGCCGAGTCAATATTGGACGGTACAATTCGCTACACGTTTAAAACTTATGATTCCCGCTATATTTACGCCGTTTATTTGCCAAGCAATGATAAGAAAACCGTTTGTATTTCCACGCAGATTGGGTGTCCTGTTTCTTGCAGTTTTTGTCTTTCAGGCAAAACAAAATTTGTAAGAAATTTATCCAGAGGCGAAATTTTGGAACAAATAATGCATATCGAGAATGATATTGGAGGAAGAATCTCGGGAGTATTGTTTATGGGGATGGGAGAACCTATGCTGAATTACGGTAATTTAGTGTCGGCAATCGATACGATAATATCAAAAAAAGAGATGAATATAGGCAAAAGACATATAACGGTTTCTTCCATGGGCATAATACCTGTGGTTAAAAAATTCGCAGATGAGATGCACGGCGTAAGATTTGCTTTGTCACTGCATGCCACGGATGATAAGCAGAGAAAGAAAATTATTCCGAATAATTTTGACTGCAAAATACGGGAGCTTCTACAGGCTTGCAGATATTATTTGAAAAAAACAAATTCAAAACTGACTATAGAATATGTTTTATTGAAGGATTTTAACGATACTTCTTCCGATGCCCACAGACTTGCAAGGCTTTTGAAATCGGCTGATTTAATTCAGGCTAATGTGCAGGTTAATTTGATTCCTTACAATGAAACAAATAATACGGAATATAAATCTCCGGCACAAATTTCAATTTTAACGTTTAAGAAAATTTTAAAATTAAACGGAATCACCGTAAATGTTAGAGAACCTAAAGGCTTGGATATCGGAGCAGCTTGCGGGCAGTTGGGACAGAATAAAAATTGAGGTAATAATTACTATGAAAAAAGCAATAGCATTGGGCGGAGGGGGAGCGAGAGGTCTTGCTCATATCGGTGTTTTGAAGGTTCTTGAAGAAAACGGGATAAAATTTGACTGCATTGCGGGAACATCCATGGGAGCTATCATCGGAGCTTTGTACGCAATTGAACAAGACGCCGAAAAACTTAGAAAAACTTTGAAAGAATATTTTTTTAACGTTATGTTTTCAAAGCTTAATATGCAGAAAATGCAGGATGAAACGCAAGCTTCATCTGCGCGGAGTCTGATAAGAAAAGCCAGAGAATTTGTTAAATACGGCTCTTCCGACAGCAGCAATTCTTTTTTATCACATTCAATGCTTGAAGAGATGGTGGATTCTTTGCTGCCTGATATTGATATTTCTGACACAAAAATACCTTTTGCCTGTGTTGCTACTGATATTACAAACGGCAAAGAAAAAGTCTTTACGAAAGGTTCTCTAAGAAAACTTGTTTTGGCTTCAGCTTCAATTCCCGGAGTATTTCCTCCTGTGAATATAGACGATATCTGGTATACCGACGGAGCTCATGTAAATGTTACTCCCGTATCGGCCGCTAAATTACTCGGCGCTGATTTTATAATAGCGTCGGATGTTAAAAGCAAATTGAAAACGCTGGAGGCTCTTCCAGTAAATTCAAAAGATATAATGAACAGATGTAATTTTATTGCCAATTATTTGTTTTATGAAGTTCTTATAAAAGAAGCGAATGTTGTTATAGAACCTAATATAAAACAAATTTCATGGTCTGAATTCAATAAATTTAACTTGATGGTTTCCGAAGGTGAGAAAGCGGCTTCAGCGCAGATGGATCTTCTAAAAAAGGAAATAAATAAATTTAATACTCCTGTATCCAGATGTAAAAGAATTTTGAAAAATTTTCTACGGACGGTTGATTTTAAAGCAGCTATATATTAGGGAATAAAAAAGAACACTTGCTAAAGACTTAGGAGAGATAGCAAGTGTTCCCACATTTTATTTTGATAAAATGTGTTATTTTATTCTTCGCGATTGTCCATTTTTCCCGTTTTTTTCATCTTTTTTTTCATTTTTTCTTTCATTTTTTCCTGCATTTGTATTCTGTCTTCTTCAAGCTGTTTAAATTGTTCGTATGTAAGAATATTTCTCATCTTAATTTTGCCGTCAATTTGTATTTGTACAATATCACCTGAGAGCTGTCTGATTTCTTTTGTTAAAGTATCAACGACAGTTTTATCATAATCGGCTTTTAAAAGTTCATTATCAACAGCTTGCCTCTTTTCGCGGATTTGTTTCTTTAAGGCTGTCCTTTGCGCCATATCAGATTTCATTAATTCGTCCATCTTGGCTTTTTGTTCATCTGTTATTTTTAATTTTTTTAGCATTTTTTCAAACTTTTTCTTCATTTTTGAATCCATTTTGCAGTCTTTGCTGTTTTTACTGTTTTCAAATTTAGCAGGTCTGTTTGAATCTCCGTTGTTTCCGCATTCAGGAGGGCATGGCTCTTCCATGCATTGTCCGTCTTCATCTTCAGGCGGCATCGGAGGCATAGAAAAAGCCGGAGCCGAAAAAGCTAAAAATACGGCAAGACTCATAAATAATTTAGGAATTGAGAACATAAAATTTCTTTTCATCAGTTTCTCCTTTTATATTTTGCAATTAAGACAACTTTAAACCTTGAAAAGTTACACTAAATGAAATAGTTATATAAAAATGCTAAAATTCAAATCGTAAGATAAACGGAGATTCTTAAAATGTTTATAGAAAGCGCACATAATAAAATTATTAAACAGATTTTTTCTCTGCATGATAAAAAAAGCAGAGATGAGCAGAGTTTATTTATTGTGGAAGGATATAAACAAGTTAAATGCATTCCTTCAGACTGGCATATTGAATATATAATTCGTACGGAAAAATATAAAGACACAGATTTTAATTCGCCGGTGAAATATTCCACAACCGACGCGATTTTTAAAAAGATATCGGAAACAGAAACTCCACAGGGAATTTTAGCCGTAGTAAAAAAACAAAAAAATAATTTACTTGACGCTTTAAACGAAAAAGGCATTTTTATATTAATTGACAGTTTGCAGGACCCTGGTAATTTGGGTAGTATTATAAGAACGGCGGAAGCATATAATTGCAGAGGTTTATTCCTTTCGGCAAATACAGCCGATCCTTTCAGCGGGAAAGTCGTAAGATCTTCAATGGGTTCGATTTTTCGTGTACCTGTTTTCCAAGAAAACGATTTAATTTACATTATTAAAAAAATTAGGGATAAAAACATTAAAACATATGCTTTGTCATTGCAAACTGATAATAATCTCGGCAATGTTTCTTTTAATGAAAGCGCTGCCGTAATAGTCGGAAATGAAGCGAACGGAATAAGTCCTGACATATTAAAAAATGCGGATGAGTTGGTAAAAATAGAAATGCCCGGGAAAACGCAGTCTTTAAACGCCGCGGTTGCCTGTTCAATTGCAGTTTACGAAATTTTTAAACAGATAAAATAATATGTGTTGTCAAAAAAACGTCAAACAACCGGAATAAGTGAATTGAATTTTTTAAAAATCAAAAAATATTTTATTGCCGCAGCAGTTTTTTTGTGCTGTATGACGGCATTTGCCGATGAAGTAAAAAATATAATATTTCCCGTGCCTTTTTATACTCCGGAAACCAGCGCGGGAATTGTTTTGAACGACATACTGCTTTTTAAAAAAAATAAACAGAGTTCTTATTCTCATATAAATACATTTATTATGTATACCGCAAAGCAACAGGTTGTTGCCGGAATAATGCCAAGTTTATATTTTGACGGCGATGTTTATTTATTTGAATCTAAATTAATATATTCTAATTTTAAACGGAAGTTTTACGGGATAGGAAACGGAACCGTTGAAAGCTCGGAAGAAGAATATATTAAAAGATCTCACGGGGCGGCGGTTTGTCTGTCAAAAAAAATAATCGAAAACGTACGATTTGGCTTCCAATATGATTTTTCAGATACTACTATGCAGGATTTAGACAAAAACGGACAGTTGCAATTTTATGATAACGATGGTATTCTGTCAGGCGCGGGATTTAAGCTTTCTTTTGACAAAAGAAATGACAACATGTATCCCGTCAAAGGGTATAAGCTGGATTTGGGATATTTGTTGTATAACCATAATATAGGCAGCAAATTTGATTGTTCTTTAATTGATGTCGATTTTAGAAATTATATTGAATTAAACAGCGGGAAAATTCTTTTCTCTTATCAGCTTTATGCAGGTTTTATCAACGGGAATGCTCCGGTGCAGTCCTTGCTTTCTTTAGGCGGTCAAAAATTTCTAAGAGGTTTCTACTCCGGAAGATATATCGATAAAGTAGCGGCGGCTGTTCAGCCTGAATTTAAGTTTAGAATGACTGATTCGCTGGATTTTGTTGTTTTCACCGGAATAGGAAATGTTTATAGAAATTTAGAATCCGTATATATAAGTAAATTGAAAATAGCGTCCGGCGCAGGCATCAGAATAAAAATGAAAAGTAATCCGAGAATGAATTTTCGTATAGATTATGCTTTATCAAACGAATCCAAAGAATTTTATTTTACTTTGCTTGAAGCTTTTTAGAAGTTTTATTTGAAAAAA
>JBAYZJ010000026.1:0-13666 GCA_041672565.1 Endomicrobiaceae bacterium | reverse complement strand
AAACAAAGTGCTAATGATACCATACAGAATATAAAAAATAATTTTTTCATTTTCTGCTCTCTCTCCCCATGTTCAAAAATTTAATACTTTAAACAATTATATATTACAATTTATTTTTTTTCAATATTACTTAAATAGATTGAATATTTTTCTTGAAAATAAAATGTAAAAAATATATAATCATCACACTATAGATGAAAGGATCTTTTTTTTATGGGAACTCGAAGACAAGCAAGAGAATGTTCTTTACAGATGTTGTATGCATATGACAATTGTTGTATGATTGAGCAAGATATTTTAAAATGTTTTGATGAAATTTTGCCTGTTGAAATACCTTACAGAGAATTTGCTGTTTCAATTTTTAGAGGTGTTTGTAAGAACCAGCAGCAAATAGATAAACTTATTGAGCAATCAGCTGATAATTGGGAAATAAAGAGAATGTCTGTAATAGACAGAAACATTATGAGACTTGCCACATATGAAATACTTTATATGAAAGATACCCCTATCAGCGTTATAATTGATGAAGCTGTTGAAATATCAAAGACATATTCAAACAGAGATTCCAGCAAATTTGTTAACGGTATATTAGATAAATTGAAAGATGAACGAAAAAAATACTAAGGTCTTTTAATGCAAGAAGATATAAATGATATATCCAGGCAAATAGAAGAGTTAAAGAATCTGATAAGGAAACATGATTATTTTTATTATAGTCTTGATGATCCTAAAATTTCAGATTTTGAATACGACAAATTATTTAAGCAACTGCAGGCATTGGAAAATGCTTACCCGCAGTTTATATCCAAAGATTCCCCTACGCAGAGAGTTTCAGGTTCAGTATCATCCACTTTTAATAAAGTTAAACATAAAATTCCTATGTTCTCTCTTGATAATTCATATTCAACTGAAGATGTTCTTCAGTGGTATGAAAGAGTAAAAAAAATTATTGATATCAGTGATATGGAATTTATCATTGAACCTAAAATAGACGGACTCAGCGCAAGTTTAACTTACATAAATAATTCTTTTGTTTCAGGATGTACAAGAGGCGACGGCGAGTACGGCGAAGATATAACTGAAAATTTGAAAACAGTTAAAAATATACCTTTAAAATTGATATACAATGATAAATCATTCTTGCCTAAATTCGGTTCGACTAATATAAATATACCTTTGAACAGTCTTAATGTCTTTGAAGTCAGAGGCGAAGTTTATATAAATAAAAAAGATTTTCAGATGCTTAATGATAATTTAGCTGATTCCGGATTGTCTAAATTTGCTAATCCAAGAAATGCAGCGGCAGGTTCGCTGCGACAAAAAAATCCTAAAATTACATCGGAAAGAAAGCTGAGCTTTTTTATACATTCTTTCGGACAGATAAGCGGGGCTGAACTTTTAAAGCATTCAGAATTTATTGATTTTTGTTCTAAATTAGGTTTTGCCGTGCAGAAAGACATAAAGGTTTGCAAAAAAATCAATGAAGTTTTGGAATTTATACAATATCTGCAGGAAAAAAGAGATGAGCTTCCTTATGAAATAGACGGCGTAGTTGTTAAGGTAAACGATTATAAAATGCAAAAAATAATCGGTTATACAAACAAAAGTCCTAAATGGGCAATAGCTTATAAATTTCCGGCAAGACAGGCAGTTACGAAACTATTATCTATAAAACTTCAGGTAGGCAGAACAGGAGTAGTCACGCCGGCGGCATCATTAAAGCCTGTAAGTTTATCCGGAGTTACAATATCTAACGCAACATTACATAATTTTGATGAAATTGAAAGATTAAATTTAAATGAGGGAGACGATGTCCTTATAGAAAGAGCGGGTGATGTTATTCCTAAAATAGTTAAAGTCATCAAAAAAAATTCTGAAAATTATTTTTCCCCGCCGTTACATTGTCCGTCATGCAAAAGTAAAATCGTAAAAGAAACAGAAGAAGACGTTTATTACAGATGCGTAAATCCTTCGTGTCCTGCGCAGTTTCAAAGAAGTCTTGAACATTTTGTCTCAAGAAATGCAATGAATATTGAAGGCTTTGGAGAAGTTGTTATAGATCAACTCCTTAAAAAGAATAAACTGCATACGTTTGCAGATATATATAAACTTACTTTTGACGATTTTATAATACTTGATTTATTCAAAGAAAAAAAGGCTAATAATTTAATGGAATCTATTATTAAAAGTAAAAATAATCCGTTAAATAAACTAATATTTGCTTTGGGAATAAGGCATATAGGAGAAAAATCGGCAGTTATTTTAGCTGACAGGTTTAAAAATATTGATAATTTAATGCAGGCATCTGAAGAACAGCTTCTTTCTATAAGTGAAATAGGTCCGATATTGGCAAAGTCAATTAAAGATTATTTTGCAAATGAACAAACATTATTTATGGTTAGGGAATTGCAGTCTCTCAAAATCAACACAGTCGAGCCTGAAAAAGATACATCTTTTTCCCCTTTACAGAATAAAACTTTTGTTTTAACAGGAGAACTTATTTCAATCACCAGAAAAGAGGCAGAAAATTACATATTATCATTGGGCGGAAAGACAACGTCTTCCGTAAGCAAAAAAACTGATTTTGTCGTTGTCGGAGAAAATCCCGGGTCTAAATATAAGAAAGCGGTTGAACTGAATATAAAGATATTAAATGAAAATGAATTTAAGGAATTTATAAAGAAATGAGAAAAAACAAGCTTGAGATAATTTTTGAAGATCAAAATGTGTTGGTTTTAAAAAAAATACCTGGCACAGCGGTTATTCCTCAAGAAGACAAAAGTACTGATGATATTATGTTGTTTAAAGTTAATGACTATCTTAAACATGAATCTTTCCCTGTCATATCTCTTGATGTCGATGCTTCAGGCACAGTTCTTTTTGCCAAAAACAAAGATACATATAATTACATAGCCGAACAACTTAAAAATTCAAAAGTTAAAAGGACATATCATATAATTGTAAACGGAATTATGGAAGAAGATAAAGGAGAAATAAGAAAAAGATTAATAGTTGATAAAACTGATACCGTGGTAAGCGAAAAAGGGATTGATGCTGTGACAAAGTATGAAGTTAAAGAACAATTTAAAAATTTCGCTTTTGTTGAAGTTGTGCCTGTTACTTCAAGAAAAAAGCAGATAAGGGCTCACTTTTGGTCTATAGGCAATCCTTTGGCAATAGACGGTTTATATGCCAGTTCGGAACATTTATTATTATCAAAACTAAAGAAACGATACAAAGGCGTAGAAAAAGAAAAACCTCTGTTATCAAGATTACCTTTGCACTTGTCGAAAATAGAATTGTTTCTGCCTGATAATGAAAATATAAGCATTTTTGAGATGCCTTTGCCTGATGATATAAACATTACGTTAAAACAGTTGAGAAAGTATAACAAAAGAGGTTAATATAATGTCAGGAAAAGTGTATTTTTTACCGTGGAACAGAAAAAATGAATTATATCATTTTTTAAAAAAAGCAAAAGCTTTTGATCATGTTAAGGCTAGACAGTTTCTTGCTATAAAAATGCATTTTGGAGAAGACGGTAATGAAGGATATATAAAACCTGAATATACAAGAGTTTTAACTGACATTGCCAAAGAAAAAACATCATTCCCTTTTCTGACAGATGCCAGTACTATATATGTAGGGAAAAGATCAGATGCATATCATCATTTACTGCTTGCAAATAAACACGGTTTTAATATAGAAAACTGCGGGTGTCCTGTAATTATAGCAGACGGTTTGCGAGGAAATACATCCGTTGATATTGAAATAAATAAGAAACATTGTAAAACTGTTTCTATTTCCAGAGATATTTATTATTCAGATTCTTTCATTTTTTTAAATCATTTTAAAGGTCATGAGATAACAGGTTTCGGCGGAGCATTGAAAAATATAGGAATGGGATGCGGCAGTAAATCCGGTAAATATGCAATGCATCATAACGCTAATCCAGACATTGATTTGAATAGATGTATAGGCTGCGGAGTATGCGTAAAATGGTGTCCGGCAGACGCTTTAAAACTTGAAGGAAAGAAAATTAAATTTACTAAAACTAAATGCATAGGCTGCGGAGAATGTGTTTTGAGCTGTCCGAAAAATGTTTTTCAGCTTGGGTGGAATGAAAATACAAAAAATATTCAGGAAAAAATTGTCGAATATTGTTACGGAGTTTTGCAAAATAAAAAAAGTTTCAGTATTAATTTTTTAAATCATATAACAAAATTTTGCGACTGCTATACGACTAAGGGTAAAGTCCTTATGGATGATATCGGCATATTGGCAGGATCTGATCCCGTAGCAGTTGATAAAGCCAGCGTAGATATAGTAAATGAATATTTCGGCAAAGATTTTTGTAAACATATATTTCCGGAGATTGATTATAATATACAATTTAAATATGCTGCTGAGATTGGTATCGGTTCCTCTGATTATGAACTTATAAAATACTGATTAAAAGTATCATAATAATGACTTTTATATATGAATTGTGAAATATTTGTAAAAAAAGTCCTTGATTTTATATTAAGATATGCTAAAGTATAAATAGGAGGCAAAGGAGAAAAAATAAAGCAAAAAAGGAGAAAACGATGAAAGCTTATACATTAGTGGAAGTAATAATCACGATCATCATCGTTGGGGTATTGGCAATGGTTTTTATGTCCTTTTATGCAAATTATATAAAACAGCTCATGAATTTATGAAGTACACAGAAAAAACCCCTTCTTATTTATCTTATTTAACAAATAATCAAAATTTATATTTGTACAATAAATTTCACAAATTTTTTAGTTGACATACTTTTTCAATATCAAATATAATAATATACAATCAAAAGTAAAGGCTTTTATGGAAAAAAACAGAGTTGTTATTTCATTAGAATTTTTGATAGTACTATTTATTATTTGTTCATTGACTGTAATCATGTTTTTCAGTTATTTGAAACATGTTCGTTATGCTATGATCACTGAAGGAAAGTCTTTAATTTATTCAATTGCAAAGTTGGAAAAGGCTTATTACGTTGAATACAGTACATTTGTCCCTATAGAAAGTTCAACCCATGATAAAATTTTGGATATAGATATCAGAACAAATTCTTATTTTAATACTTTTTCTGTAACAGTTTCAGGTACTGAAGAAGATTCAGATTTTTCTGTTTTCACGGATTCATCAGGAAAACCCCTGCTTAAAAACGTCAGGCTTAAATTACATGGGTATAAGAACAAACCGTCAATATTTATAATGGAAGAACAAACTTAATAAAGATGAGATACCTGTAAGAATTTGTTCTCAAATGATTAAAATGCTAAAATATTCCTTCAAAACAGAGAAGTAAAATGCCGAAAATTTTAGAAATAAAGAAATATCCAAAATTTAAAGATAATTTTAAAATAATTTTGGATAATGACGTATCCGTTATTGTTGACGCTGAGACTGTAGTAAAATTTTCTTTAAAAAAAGATTTGTTATTAAGCGATTCAGAATTGGATATAATTATTAAGCATAGCGGATCAAACAGGATAATGAGCTATGCGTTATATTTGATTTCTCATAAATCTTACAGCAAAAAAGCTATTACCGAAAAATTACTTTTAAAAGGCTTTTTACAGGAAGACATTGAAAAAGTTGTTTCAAGATTTGTAGAGCTGAATTATATAAATGATAAAGTATTTGCTAAAAATTTTGCCGAGTATTTAAAAAACAAATCAAAAGGCATATATTACATAAAGAATGAATTAAAGCTTCATAATATTGAAGACTGTGTAATATCCGATATTCTGACAGATCTTTTTAGAGATATTAAGCCTCATTTGCAGATAATCGGCATAATAAAAAAAAAGTATCCTAAATTTGACGGTAAAAATGCATCGGAAATAAAAAAAATCGCCAATTTCTTTTTAAGAAGAGGCTTTGTTTCGGAAGATATAGCAAAAGCATTCAGAGAGTATAAAAATATTACAATATTATAAGAAAATACGGGAGAAAAAAATGGCAACAGCATTATTGAGCGTATGTGATAAAACAGGAGTTGTTGAATTTGCCGGAGAGCTGAAAAGTCTGGGGTATAATATTATTTCAAGCGGCGGAACGGCGAAAACATTGAAAGATAATTCTATAGAATGTACGGAAATATCAGATATAACCGGCTTTCCTGAAATGCTTGACGGCAGAGTAAAAACTTTGAATCCAAAAATTCACGGCGGAATTCTTGCAAGAAGAGACATCCCTAAACACATGGAAGAGCTTAAAAAGCATAATATAGATCAAATAGATATAGTTGTCGTTAATTTATATCCTTTTGAAGAGACTGCAAAAAAAATAGAAAAACCTGAAGACAAAAAAATTTCACAGGACATAATAGAAAACATTGATATAGGCGGAGTAACTTTAATAAGAGCCGGAGCAAAAAATTATAAAGATGTTTTGATAGTATGTTCCCCTTGTGATTATTCGATGATTATTGAAAAATTAAAAAATAATACCGTAAGCGATGATTTAAGATTGACTTTAGCGGGAAAAGCTTTCAGGCATACTGCTTATTACGATGCATTAATATCGGGGTATTTATCTTATGAAGAATTTCCTTCTCAGGCTGCCATACCGTTAAAAAAACTTTCTTCTTTAAGATACGGAGAAAATCCTCATCAAAAAGCTTCTTTGTACAGTTTTGGAAATGAAGAAAATACATGTTCCGTTATATCGGCAAAACAAATTCACGGAAAAGAATTGTCTTACAATAATTATTTGGATTTGGAATCGGCATGGCGTCTTGTACATGAGTTTGATAATACTGCCTGTGCGATTATCAAACACAATAATCCATGCGGCTGCGCGGAAGGCAGCAATGTTAAAGATGCGTATCTGAAGGCCTTATCCTGTGATCCGGTAAGCGCTTACGGAGGAATAGTTGCTTTTAATGTTGTTGTTGAAAAGTCTGTTGCAGAAGAATTGGCGAAACTTTTTGTAGAATGTATTATAGCTCCTGATTTCACTAAGGAAGCAACTGATATTTTATTTACAAAAAAGAATATCAGACTGTTAAGGCAGCCGAACAAATATACTAAGCCTGTATCTTCGATGGAATACAGAATGTTGAGTAACGGAATGCTTGTTCAGGAAAGAGATGAACAGTTATTGTCAGAAATTAAAACAATAACAAAAAGAGAACCTACGCAGGAAGAAAAAGATGCGTTAGAATTTGCATGGAAAATATGTAAACATGTGAAATCAAATGCGATAATTCTTGTCAGAGGCAGGCAGACGGTTGGAATAGGCGCTGGTCAAATGAGCAGAATTGATTCGTTAAATATAGCAGTTAAAAAAATGAAAACAATTAATCACGGTTTGGATGAAAGTAAGTTTCCTTTAGTTTTGGCTTCGGATGCTTTTTTCCCTTTTCCTGATGTTGTTGAAGGTTCCGCAACAGAAGGCGTTACGGCGATTATACAGCCCGGTGGTTCTATAAGGGATGATTTATCGGTAAATGCGTGTAATGAAAGAAATATTGCAATGCAATTTACGTCTATGAGACATTTTAAACATTAATTTTTATTTTAGCAGACGAATGGACAATCATATAAAATTTTGGTTTTATAAATTTTTATATGTAAATTTATTATTATGGTTAATAAATGGAAAAGAAAAAGATAACATTGGCAGACTTGGATACATTAAAGAAAAGTTTTAAAAGAGAAGGTCTTCATACTGTTTGTCAGACTGCTAAATGTCCTAATATCGGCGAATGTTTTAAAAATAAAACGGCAACGTTTATGATATTGGGCGATATTTGTACAAGAAATTGCGCTTTTTGCGCAACCGGTCACGGGAAACCTCTTATAATAGATTTAAACGAGCCTGAAAAAATAACTTTGGCAGTGAAAAAATTAGGTTTAAAATATGTAGTTATAACTTCTGTCACAAGAGATGATCTTAGCGACGGCGGAGCCGGACATTTTAAAAAAGTCATTGAAGCGCTGAAAAATGAAATAAGAAATATAAAAGTTGAGGTTTTGGTGCCTGATTTTAAGGGGTCAAAAGAATCTATAGATATCGTTTGTTCTTCCGGGATAGACGTATTTTCCCATAATATAGAAACTGTTCCTTCATTATATAAATTCAGAAATAATGCCGTATACAAAAGATCTCTCGATGTTTTATCGTATGCGAAATCAAAAAAGATGATTATAAAAACAGGCGTTATGCTTGGGCTTGGCGAAACAGACAACGAGTTGCTGCAAGTATTTCAGGATTTAAAAAATATTGATTGTGATATTTTGACAATCGGGCAATATCTTCAGCCTGAAAAGAATAATGTCCGCCAGATTAAGGAATATACCGAAAATGAATTTACAAATATAAAAAATAAGGCGTTGGATGCCGGAATTAAAAATTGTGTATCCGGACGATATGTAAGAAGTTCATATTTTGCAGAGTCTTCCTATAATTCATTATTCTCGGTATAAAATATGGGCAAGGTTTATACTGTATTGTTAAACGGCAATATTATTTGCAATAATGTTTTTTCGGCAGAAACTTTTTATGAAAGATTAAAAGGTTTGATGTTCTCTCCCTCAGACAGTAAAAGATTCCTTTTAATCGGCAATTGTAATTCAGTTCATACATGCTTTATGAAATACAATATAGATGTAGTCTGTTTGGACAATAATTTTCAAATAATCAAAATATTTAAAAGTGTTAAGCCTTTCAGATTTGTTTTACCGCAAAAAAAGGTTTGTCATATTTTTGAAATTCCTTCAGATTGTAAATTTAATATTGATATCGGCGATATTTTAAAGTTTATACAAAAATAAAAGACTGTCGTAATCTAAATTAATTACGACAGTCTTTTATTAGTATAAAGAATAAACTCTTATTTCTCTTTCAGAATATGTTTGTTTGTTAAATCAAGTAATTCGTTATATGTGAGAGGATTTACTCTGTCTTCTTTAAACTGTTCATCAATTGCCGCCTGTATTTTCAAAAGTCCGGGATGTGTTTTTTCGAGTTTCCGTTTTTTATCTTTAAATTTAGGATGTTGTGTATTAATCCAATAAGCTATTCCTGCAAGACCTGCTCTATCTGTTATAGCAACTTCAGGCGGTCTGTTTAAAAGAGCCTCTGTATCAAAAACATTGTAAATTTCCTGTTCTTTCAATAAGCCGTCTGCATGAATTCCTGCTCTTGTGCTGTTAAAATGCGGGCCTACAAAAGGCTGCATATTCGGTATTTCATATTTTAATTCATCTTTAAAATATCTGGCTATTTCAGTAATGACCGGAAGTTTCATTCCGTTATGGCTTCCTCTTAATGCTATATATTCAATAGCAAGGGCTTCAAGCGGTGTATTACCGGTTCTTTCACCTATACCTAAAAGAGTTCCGTTTATTCCCGAACATCCGTATAGCCATGCAAACGTTGAATTTGTCAAAGCTCTGTAAAAATCATTATGCCCGTGCCATTCAAGCCATTCGGAAGGAACTCCGGCATGATGAGTTAATCCGTACATGATGCCGTTAACGTTTCTAGGCAATGCCGCACCGGGATAAGCAACTCCGAATCCAAGCGTATCGCAGGCTCTTATTTTAACAGGCATCTTTGCTTTTTTTGCAAGTTTCATAAGTTCTTTCGCAAAAGGAACTACAAAACCGTAAAAATCAGCTCTTGTTATATCTTCAAAATGACATCTTGGAATAATTCCTTCATCAAGAGAGGCTTTAACTATATCAAGATACATTTCAAGGGCTTCTCTTCTTGTTTTCTTTAATTTTAGAAATATGTGATAATCTGAACAGGAAGTAAGTATTCCCGTTTCTTTTATTCCCATCTCTTTTACCAATTTAAAATCACTTTTAGTAGCTCTTATCCATGACGTTATTATAGGAAATTTATAGCCTTTTTCCTGACATTTTCTTACGGCTTTTTTATCTTTATCCGAATAAAGAAAAAATTCCGTTTGCCTAATCATTCCTTTCGGTCCGCCTAATTTGTGCATCAAATCAAATAAATGGACGATTTGTCCGACTGTGAAAGGAGGAAAAGCCTGCTGGCCGTCTCTAAAAGTTGTATCCGTCATCCAAATTTTTTCAGGAGGATTCATAGGCATAACAGTATTGTTAAATCCTATTCTCGGAACATCTGTATAAGAAAAAGTGTCTCTTAATAAATTGGGTTCTGAAACATCCTGCAGCTCATAATGATATTCTTCCGGTTCTAGAGTTTTTTTTATTTTATTGAAAACTAACATTTTTTATTCCTCCTTAACGCATTAACTAACTATTATATAAAAAACAGAGAAGTTATACAACTAAAATTACTTGTTTCTGTCGTATTTGATTTTTAATATTATTTGAGTCAAAGAGAGACAGAAAATGATAATATTTGCTATAAGAACCGGTTTAGTATTTGTCAATAATCCGTATATTATCCATAAAAAAACGCCTGCGGTAAAAATAACAAACATACCCATTGATACGTCTTTTGCGGATTTTGTTTTAAAAGTTTTTAAAATTTGCGGAATAAAAGCTATTGTCGTCAGAACTGCGGAAATATAACCTAAAACTTCTATAAAGATTCTTTCCATTTTATTTCCCCTAGAGATACTCCTGTGTGGGTTCTGTTTTTGTAAAGAAATCTGCTCTTGATAGCTTTTGTGGGACAGAAAGATACACATCTTAAACAAAATTGACATTTCATTGAAAACTCGGGATAATCATTTATTGTTATGTTGCTTACAGGACAAATTTCAGAGCATATTCCGCATTTTGTACATTTATTTTTATCTATTTTAAATTTTATAAATTTTTGTGAAAATTTAGTTTTCCACAAAGAAGTAATAAAAGTTGTTACGGCAAAAGCAGCGGAAGATATAATTGTAGATTTTACTTGTGAACATGTATTT
The DNA here is from genome assembly GCA_041672565.1 of Endomicrobiaceae bacterium. Taxonomy (GTDB): domain Bacteria; phylum Elusimicrobiota; class Endomicrobiia; order Endomicrobiales; family Endomicrobiaceae; genus Praeruminimicrobium. The sequence continues at coordinate 2,769 of JBAYZJ010000026.1, read as the reverse complement.
TCTGCGATTGATTTGGCAAAATCTTCAACCTTAGGCATTGTTCTGTTTATTTTTAATATTTTTTTATTATCATTTTCCACAAGCAAAAAGTTGTTCGGCATCACGAATTCCTTTGAGCCTGTAATTTTATAACCTTTTTTTGATAATATTTTAGCTATATGAGAAATCATTTTTAAAGAACTGTCTCCCATGCTGTTAAATAGAAAAACTTCAGTTCCTTTGGCATACGGCAAATTGTCAATCCATTTTCTTACGAAAGGATATGTATTCCAGCATGCAACCGTGAATCCTATGCCGATAATTGAATTCAACTTTATCTCTGCCGGAACCACAGCTTCCATTCTGTGAACTTTTGATATGAATGATTTTTTATTTAATACGTCTGCTATTTTATTTGCTATCAAAAGAGTGTTGCCTGTTCCGGAAAAAACATAAATGTCAACATTTTTATTTTGCTGCATTTTGGCTCCTTGAAAGTTTTTCAATCGCAATATTTAAGAAAACGATATCTGTAGGAGTAATTCCGGGTATTCTGTGAGCTTGTCCTAAAGTTTCAGGATTTACTTTTTCAAGTTTTTCTTTTGTTTCTCTTGATAAAGATGAAATAGCTTTAAAGTTTAAATTTTTAGGAATTCTTTTATTCTCGTATTTTGCGATTTTATTTGCATTAAGTTCCTGCCTGTTTATGTATCCCTTATATTTTGAAGATATTTCAAACTCTTCCTGTACTTTCTGCATATTCCAAGGGAACAAATCTTCATCCGTAGGAAGATTGTCTGTTTCTTTTTCATAAATTTTCCCGAGAGTTTCTTTATATAATTCAAACTTATTATACATTGCGTCTGAAATCAGTCCTATTTTGTGCCCTATATCCATTAATCTTAAATCGGCGTTGTCGCTTCTTATGCTTAATCTGTATTCGGCTCTTGAAGTAAACATTCTGTAAGGTTCATCTACTCCTTTTGTGACTAAATCATCTATGAGTATTCCTATATAAGCTTCATCTCTGTGCAGTACAATCTGTTCTTTGTCCAATACTTTTAAAGCAGCATTTATGCCCGCTATTATTCCCTGACTGGCCGCTTCTTCATATCCTGTTGTACCGTTTATCTGTCCGGCAAGGAATAAATTAGAAATTTTCTTTGTTTCTAGGGTATGTTTCAGCTGTGTAGGAGGAACATAGTCGTATTCAATCGCATATCCGTATCTTATAAATCTTGCATTTTCAAGACCTTTTATTGAATGAAGCAAATCTTTTTGAACTTTTTCCCCCAAACCTGTAAAAAGTCCGTTAATATAGATTTCCTTAGTGCTTAAACTTTCAGGTTCAAGGAATAATTGGTGCCTGTTTTTATCCGTATATCGTACAATTTTATCTTCTATTGAAGGACAATATCTAGGACCGTGGGCATCTGCCAAACCGTTGTATAAAGAAGAATCATCTATATTATCCTGTATTATTTTATGAGTAGTTTCATTTGTATAAACAAGCCAGCATGAAATCTGTTTCTTTGATTCCTGCCATTTTTTTATATCGGTAAAATGAGAAAAAGGCATAGGAGGATTATCTCCGGGTTGTTCAGTCATAGCAGAATAATCTACTGAATCTCCGTTTATTCTTGGAGGCGTGCAGGTTGTAAATCTCTGGATATCAAGTCCGCAGTCGTCTTTCAAAGACGTTGAAAGGCTGATTGATGACATCTCGTTGAATCTCCCGCCGTCAAATTCGTTTTTTCCTACAAAAATTTTTCCGTTTAAAAAAGTTCCTGTCGTAATAACGACTGATTCTGACGAAATTTCTTCACCTATTTTTGTTATTACTCCAGTAACTTTATTATTTTTTACGATCAGTTTTGTCGCCGCGACTTGCAAAATATCGAGATTTTTTTGGGAAATAAGAGAGTTTTGCATAAATATTGAATATAATTTTTTATCGCATTGCGCTCTAGGAGACCAAACCGCCGGCCCTCTGGATTTATTTAATACCTTAAACATTATGCCGGCTTTATCGGTGATAAATCCCATTTCTCCGCCTAAAGCATCAATTTCTCTAACCATTTGTCCCTTTGCTATGCCTCCGATTGCAGGATTGCACGGCATATTTGCTATGGAATCAACATTTTGTGTCAGCAGCAAAGTTTGTAAGCCCATTCTTGCGGATGCCAAAGCAGCTTCACATCCTGCGTTGCCGCCGCCGATAACGATAACGTCATATTTATTGTTTTGCATTTTTCGATTTACTCCTGATTATATTTATTTATTATTTCTATAAATTTAATAGTTTATGCTGAATTTATTAATAATATTAGAATTTATCTTAGATTCGTGTTTACGCCTTTGTAAACTATAATCGTTGTTATATCTGTATGCTTGTTTAGTATCCGAATAATTTTACAAGAATACTAGTCTTTTAGCAAACGCGGATTGGAAATATATATTTTATTAGTCTACAAGATAAGCAAATCTTTGTCAATAAGAAACATGACGCCCTTTTGAATCTTTTATAAAATAAGACTGATTTCTTTGAAATGTTTTGTATAATCTTGTATAATCAGTTGGTTAATTATAAATTAATAATCTTATAATAGAGCAAGTTTGGAGGAATATTATTATGATGGTTGATTCGTCAACTTCAAGCAAGAAAAAAGGGTTACCGGAAGGTCTTTGGACAAAATGTAAAAAATGCGAACAGATTATATTTCAAAAAGATTTTATAGAAAACTTTATGGTATGTCCTAAATGCGGATATTATGTAAGATTAAATTCAAC
>JBAYZJ010000025.1:0-13817 GCA_041672565.1 Endomicrobiaceae bacterium | reverse complement strand
CGGAAGAGAGCATTTTTTAAAGCATGTCTTATAATAACCTGTTTTTCATTTAATCCTTTAGCATATGCCGTTTTTATATAATCCTGCTTTAAAACATCCAACATTCCGGATCGCGTATATCTTGATAATATTGCAAGAGACGTAATGACAGAGACTGAAACAGGAAGTATCAGGTGTTTTGATAAATCAAAAAATTTCATAACCAAAGACATATTATCAAAATCAAAAGAATATAATCCCGATATCGGAAGATATCCGAGATGCACTCCGAAAATTATCATAAATATCAAAGCCAGCCAAAAAGACGGGACAGAAAAAGCTATAAAGAGAAAAACTGTTGTCCCCTTATCTAAAAAAGTATCTTTTTTAACGGCGGAATAAACTCCTATCGGAACGGCAATAAAACAAATAAAAAATAAAGATAAAAAATTCAGCAGGATTGTTGCCGGCAGCCTTTCAAATATTTTATCTCTTGCAGGTCTTGAGTCTTTAAAAGAATCTCCGAAATCAAAAAAGACAAATCTTTTTATCCATTCAAAATATTGTATATGTAAAGGTTTGTTAAGCCCGTATAATTGCTGAAGTCTTTCTTTTGACTCCGCGGTAACTTTGACATTCATATCAGTAATTGAATCCGTAGGCTTTCCCGGAGTTAAATGCATGATAAAAAAAGTTATTACGGTTATACCTAATAAAATCGGAATGGATAATATTATTCTTTTTATTAAATAATGCATTTTAATATTATACAAAATATCTAAAAGACATTAATATTACAAATTAAAAAAAGACTGTTAATATTTTCTAAAATTAACAGTCTTTTTTAATACGTATGCTTACTTTTTTATCCCAATATTTTCTTTAAATCCTCTTCGGGAGTGCTGATAGGAGTAATATTGAATTTGTCAACTAAAACTTTTAATATATTAGGCGAAACAAAAGCCGGGAGAGTAGGTCCTAAATAAATATTTTTTATTCCAAGATGCAGCAATGTTAAAAGAATGCATACAGCCTTTTGTTCATACCATGATAATACAATAGACAACGGCAGTTCATTAACGCCGCATTTAAAAACTTCGGCCAAAGCAACAGCCACTTTAATGGCGCTGTAAGCATCATTGCACTGCCCCATATCCATAATTCTCGGAAATCCGCCTATTGTTCCCAAGTCCAAATCGTTAAAACGGTATTTACCGCATGCAAGAGTCAGTATAATCGTGTCTTTAGGGGTCTTTTTTACAAATTCAGTATAGTAATTTCTTCCAGGTTTTGCACCGTCACAACCGCCTACAAGAAAAAAATGTTTAATATCTCCTGATTTTACGGCTTCTACGACTTTATCGGCAACAGAAAGAACTGTTCCGTGTCCGAAACCCGTAATTACTTCCTTTCCGCCGTTAATTCCGGTCATAATTTTATCTTCTTTATATCCGCCGAGTTCAAGCGCCTTTTGTATCACAGGTGTAAAATCTTTATCATCGCCTATATGTACAGTATTCGGATACGAAACTATTTCCGTCGTAAAAACTCTGTCGGAATAAGTCTCTTTAGGAGGCATAAGGCAATTTGTAGTAAACAAAACAGGAGCAGGTATGTTATCAAATTCTTTTTTCTGATTTTGCCATGCGGTCCCGAAATTTCCTTTTAAATGAGGATACGCCTTTAATTTAGGATATGCATGAGCCGGAAGCATTTCTCCGTGCGTATAAATATTAACGCCTTTATCTTTTGTCTGCTCGAGAAGTAAATGTAAATCTTTTAAATCATGTCCCGTAACTACGATAAACGGACCCTTTTCTATAGTCAGAGGAACAGTAACAGGCTTTGGAATCCCGTAAACTTCTGTATTTGCGCGATCTAAAAGTTCCATACATTTTAAATTAATTTTACCGACTTCAAAGACTAAAGGCAATAGTTCGTCTGCGCTTGATAATTTCCCGATTCCTGCCAAAGCTTTATAAAAAAATTCGTTTATTTCGTTATCTTCATACCCTAAAACCATAGCATGATAAGCATAAGCGCCGACGCCTTTCAAGCCGAATAGAATTAATGATTTTAACGAACGGATATCTTCATCACCTTCCCAAATTTTTTTAATGTCAAAGCGTTCAACTTCGCCGCAGCCGCATGTGCAGCAGCATGATGAAGATAACTTTTCTTTCTCTTTCCTTATAACGTCAATTTGTTTATTTATGCTTTTTTCGTTAAAATTGACGTTTGTTATTGTCATAAATAGACCTGAAATCACGGACTTATGCGTTGTTTCTCCGACGTTTTCCCCTTCTGCCGCCATTGCCAGGTCAATCAAGGATTCAGTCAATTTATCCTGTATATTTGCAACATCTGCAGGTTTCCCGCATACCCCTGCCTGTCCTTTGCATCCTGTTGAACCTGCAGTTTGCTCGCATTGAAAACAAAACATTTGATTCATTTTTACATTCCTCCTTTAACCTGATATTTTTCCGTCTGTTGATACCGTAATAACCTGCCACGGAATAAATTTTCCGCTGTTTTTCAGCGCACTTATAGCGGCTTTTTCAATACCTCCGCAGCAAGGAACTTCCATACGGATAATTGTTAAACTTTTAACTTCATTATTTTTTAATATTGCCGTAAGTTTTTCGGTATAATCAATATCGTCTAATTTCGGACATCCTATTATAACAGCTTTGTTTTTTATAAATTTATTATAGAAATCGCTGTATGCATAAGCAGTACAATCAGCGGCAATCACTAAATCAGTATTTTTAAAGTAAGGTGCACTTACAGGAACAAGTTTAATTTGAACGGGCCATTGATTAAAGGAGGAATCTTCTTTTTCTTTAAAAACAGGTTTGCTTCCGGGACATGAACAATAAGATTCTTCTTTTTCCATGACGGATTTATTTTGCATTACAGACTGTTCGTTGTACGGAACGGTTTCTCTTTCAGTAAAAGTTATTGCTCCGGTCGGACAAACCGGCAGACAGTCACCTAATCCGTCGCAATAATCATCGCGTAATAATTTTGCCTTTCCTTGCGACATGCCTATTGCGCCTTCATGGCAGGCCTGAACGCAAAGTCCGCAGCCGTTACATTTTTTTCTGTCAATATTTATTATTTTTCTTATCATAATCATCCTCCGCATAACTGAGTAATTGTTCGTTTTTATAGTATTTTATTGCTTTTACGGATTTATTGTAATAAAATATATATTATAAGTATGTTGTTTTTACAACAAAAATAAAAAAGGGACTTTTATGAAAGAGTACACAGACGTGCTAAAAAAAATACCTCTTTTCCGCAATATCGACGAAAAAGATATTGTCTCAATTTTATCATGTCTTTCCGCAAAAGAAAAGATATACAATAAAGAAGAATATATTTGGTCGGAAGAGAATAAAGTATCCGAAGCCGGAATTATTTTAGCCGGAAGCGTGAATGTCATTAAAGAAGATTACTGGGGTAACAGAGCGATAATATCTAAATTTTCAAGCGGCAAAATGTTCGGAGAAGCTTTTTCGTGTTCTAAACTTGCAAAACTTCCCGTAAGCGTAGTAGCTTCTGAAAAAACAAAAATTCTTTTTATTAATTATAAAAAAATAATCACCGTATGCCCGAATTCATGCGCTTTTCACTCCAAACTTATTGATAATATGCTTAAAATTCTCGCCGATAATAATATAATGCTTATACAAAAAATGGAACACATCGTAAAAAGGACTACAAGAGAAAAAATTCTTTCTTTCCTTTCAGAACAGGCAAAAAAAGTAAACAATAATTCTTTCAAAATAAATTTTAACAGGCAGGAGTTGGCAGATTATCTTTATGTTGACAGAAGCGCTATGTCTAACGAGATTTCAAAACTTAGGAACGAAGGAATATTGTCTTTTAAGAAAAATCATTTCAAGCTTTTTGAAAAGAAAAATCCTAAAACGATACATTAGATTTATCTAAAAAATCGGAGCAAAGAGCCTCATGATAGCCTGCATAAATTTTTCATTTTTAGACTGCATATTAACGTATTCAGTATCCATAACAGAGCTTTTTTTGGCATCATCTAAAAAGATATCGGCCATTTTTGAAGTTATATCCTTTCCGTACATAAGATTTGTCAGTTCAAAATGAAGTTTAAAACTTCTAACATCTATATTAAACGTTCCTAAAGAACAAATATCGTCATCGACTATTAATGTCTTGCTGTGAATAAAAGCCGGATAAAAATACACGGTTGCCCCTAATTTTGCCATATCGCTTGCATAGCTCTTTGTAGCATAATACACAAGCTTTTTATCAGGTTTTTCAGGAATCATAATTCTTACGTCAACGCCGCTTTTGACAGCCGTAGAAACAGCATCGGCAAAACTTTCATCAGGTATATAATACGGCGTTTGAATCCAAATTCTTTCTTTGGCGTTATAAATAAGCTTGATATATGTTTGTTTTATTTCTTCATTTGCTACGTCGGGACCGCTGCTTATTAACTGCATAGGAAGTATATTTGTTATATTATGCTTGGGCTTCGCCAATACATATGTCGTTACATCCTTATGCGTAACATAAGAATAATCCTTTAAAAACCTCAAGTTTATAAGAGCAACTCCGTCGCCGGTTACTCTCATGTGAGTATCTCTCCAAGGTATTTTACCTTTATTCATATATTCATTGCCTATATTGGCTCCTCCGGTATACGCTATGCTGTCATCAATAACTACCATTTTTCTATGGTTACGGTAATTTATATTAAAATTAAGATATTTCCATTTCCCCTGTAAAAACCTCAATACTTCGGCTCCGTTGTCAATTAAAGATTTAAAAAATTTATTGTCGGCGCTCATCGATCCTATATCGTCAACTACAAGTTTTATATCTATTCCTTCTTTTGCTTTTTGAACGAGAATATCTCTGAGCCTTGTTCCTACACTGTCTGTTTTATATATAAAATATAAGATATTAATTGATTTCTTTGCATTTAAAATATCAGAAATCATATCGTTGTATTGTTTTGCAATATCAGTGTAGATTATAACCTCATTATAAATCGCGACAGCGGCAAGATTATATTTTGCGTTGAATTCAACGATATCATTTATATGCTGCTGCTTGGATATATTAAGATTTTTAAATTTATTCAGATTATCATCCAAAGTGCTTGAAGCCAAATTTTTATCTTTCTGCATTTTAAGATAAAAAGCTCTTTGTTTTTTTAGAGAAGGTCCTTTACCGATAAAGACATATAACACAAAACCGGCTATAGGCAAAACTATAAATAAAAGCGACCATACCATAATTGAAGACGGTCTTTTTTGTTCCTTAAAAATCATAATTGCAATAGACAGCAAATCTAATATAATTATGATGAATAAATAAATATCAACATCAAAAGGCAACAAATTGTATCCTCATTTTTATTTATTTTCAAAACAAGAACGACAACCAGATTTTATATTTATATATACAAAATATCAAATTCGTTTAAAGATATCCGTCTTAAGTGAAGAAACTCTGTCTAAGAAGAGAAAACCGTCCAGATGATCAATTTCATGCTGTACAACTATTGATTCAAATCCCGAAGTTTTTAATATTTTTTTCTCGCCGTTAATATCTAAATACTTAACTTCTATTTTCGCTTTTCTTGTAACATTACCGGTAAAAGCGGGAACGCTTAAACAACCTTCTCTTGATTTTAGCTTACCTGACGAATATATAATTTCAGGATTAATCATTATCAAAAGCCCGTTATTTTTATGAGGTTTAATATTCAAAGAAACATCAACTGCCACAATCCTTGATAATACTCCTACCTGCGGCGCCGCAATACCTACGCAATGAGGAGAACTTTTCATTGTATCGCACATATCAGATATAAGTTTTTTTACGGCATTGTCAACAGATTCAACAGGAGCGCTTATCTGTTTTAAAATGTCATTTGGAATTGTCAGAATATTTAAAGTTGCCACTTTTATATCTCTGTAGAATCTGCTTGGTTTACTGATATATATACGTTTAATTCTTTTGACAATAATTTCATTTGGGATTTAATATTTTCTACGGTTATTTTCTTAGGCAGCTGTATTTCCAACAACATAACATATACTTTATCTTTAACGCCGATTATTGATGTTTGAACGTCGGTAATGTTAACTTTTTTTAACGCAAGATACTTACTGATGTTATAAACAATACCGGGTTTATCTGCGCCGTAAAGAGAAATAACATAATCTCCGAAAGTTTTTATATTCCTGCTGTTATCATCTATTTCATTTATAGAAAAGGACAAACCCGTATCTTTTAAAGCATGTTTTAATTTTATTTTGATTTTAGATACATCCGAATCTTTCGGATAAGCTATAAGAAGAATCATCGCAAATTGACCGGATAACAAAGTCATGGTAGAATTTTCTATATTGCACCCAAGTCCAAAAAGGGCTTTTGATATAGCACTGACTATACCTGTTTTATCCTTGCCTATCGCAGATAATGATAATAACTTTTTAGTCATTTATTACTTCCTCTATATTATTTATCACCGCAGAAATTTGCTCCGATTTTTTACCTCCGCCTTGCGCAAAATCGGGTTTTCCTCCGCCTGAACCGTCTATTTTTGCCGCAAAACGTTTTGCTATTTTACCGGCATGATAACCTTTCTTAACAAGATCTCCGCTTACTGAAACGACAAAAGAAACTTTATCCTGTAATTTTGAAGATATAACTACTACTGCCGAAGAAAGTTTTTCTCTGGCCTTATCAGACATATCTCTTAAAGATTTCACATCAATATCTTCAACATCAAACGCTAAAACGTTTATACCGTTTACAATTTTAACTTTCTTAATATACTCGTCTATTTCGCCGGATATGCATTTACTTTTTAAAGATGCTAATTCAGATTCCAAATGTTTTATATCAGCCAAAAGTTTTTCTGCCGCTACGGATAACAAATTTCCGGGAACTTTTAAAGTTTTAGAAATGCTGTGTATTTGTTCTTCCAAATCGTTGAAATACTTTTCCGCCGCGCTTCCGGCAACAGCCTCTATTCTCCTTATTCCGCTTCCTACCGAAGATTCGGAAATAATTTTAATCATCCCGATATCTCCTGTTCTTCGCACATGAGTACCGCCGCAAAGCTCCATTGAAAAAATATTACCGTCATCTTCTTTTACTGTTACAGTTCTGACGATATTGCCGTATTTTTCCCCAAACAAAGCCGTTGCTCCTTTTTCTCTTGCTTCCTGTATAGGCATTTCAACTATCGATAAAGGAAAATTTGCCCTTACGGCTTCATTCACATTCTTTTCTATCTGAGAAAGTTCTTCCTTTGTCAGCGCTTTAAAATGATTAAAATCAAATCTTAAAGAATTTGCAGTTACCAAAGAGCCTGCCTGAGCGACATGATTACCCAATAAATCTTTTAAAACTTTATGAAGAAGATGCGTCGCAGTATGATGTCTTGCTATCTGCTGCCTGTTAGTCCCGTCAATTGATGCAGTTAAAATATCTCCTGCTTTAACAGTACCTTCTTTAACTGCTATTTTATGAACAAATAAATTCCCTATAGGTTTTATAACTTCCGAAACATATATTTTTGAATTATCATTAAATAAAATACCGAAATCAGCAATCTGTCCGCCTGATTCGGCATAAAAAGGCGTAATATCAAGTATTATTTCTCCATTATCGCCTTTTGATAAAACGTCAACTTTTTTACCGTCTTTTATCAAAGCCAAAACCTTTGAATTCAAAATACATTTTTCATAACCTTTGAAATTAGTATCTCCCGTTTCTTTATGCAAAATTGAATAAAAAGTTATATCCTTCTCGCCTGAACCGCTCCATGCGCCTCTTGATTTTTCCTGCGCTTTCTTTTTTTCATCTTCAAAAGATTTTTCATTGATTGATAATCCGTTTTCCTGAGCTATTTCTTTTGTAAGTTCATGAGGGAACCCGTATGTATCATACAGCTTAAATACATCACTTCCGTTAATAATGAAATTCTTTTTATTTTTATAATCAGATATTAAATTATTTAATATATCCATACCTGTATTTAAAGTTTCCAAAAATTTTTCTTCTTCAACTTTAACCATTGATTTAATATTGTCAAGTCTCGCCGTAAGCTCAGGATAAGCAGGCGACATAATTGAATGAACATCGTCCACAAGCTTATACAAAAACGGCTCATTCATTCCAAAAACCTTTCCCTGTCTTACCGCTCTTCTCAAAATTCTTCTTAAGACATACCCTCTGCCTTCATTTGAAGGGAGTATTCCGTCGGAAATAAGAAATGTAACCGCTCTGGCGTGATCCGCTATCATTCTCAGTTTTTGAACATTATCTTTCATAGAAACTTTCAATAATTCAGAAGATGCATTCATTATAGGCAAAAACAAATCCGTTTCAAAAACATTATTTTTTCCGTTTGCGGCGGCAACCAAGCGTTCCAAGCCCATTCCTGTATCTATATTTTTTCTTACAAGAGGTTTTAAACTGCCGTCTTCCTGTCTGTCAAACTGAGTAAAAACCAAATTCCAAATTTCCAGATATCTGTTACAGTCGCATGCAGGACTGCATGTAGGTTTACCGCAGCCCATTTCAGGACCGAGATCTATTAATATTTCAGAACAAGGTCCGCACGGTCCGGTAGGTCCCATCGTCCAAAAATTAGTTTCATCACCCATTTTTATGATTTTTGATTCAGGAATTATTTTCTTCCATATTTCCTTAGCGTCATCATCATCTTTATAAACAGTTATATAAAGCTTGTCTTTCGGAAGAGACATAACATTTGTTAAAAAATCCCATGCCCAGGCAATAGCTTCTTTTTTGAAATAATCTCCGAAAGAAAAGTTTCCGAGCATTTCAAAAAAAGTTAAATGTCTGTTTGTTATTCCGACTTGTTCTATATCGGATGTTCTGAAGCATTTTTGAGAAGTCGTCGCCTTTGTAAAAGTGTCTTTGCTCTGACCTAAAAAATGTTGTTTAAACTGAACCATTCCGGCAGAAGTAAATAACAGAGTCTTATCGCCTGAAGGAACCAAAGAATCCGATTCCACAATTTTACAGCCTTTTTGTCCAAAAAAGTCTAAAAAAGTTTTCCTTATTTCAGATGATTGTTTATTCATAATGGATTATTTTATCAAAAGCCGCTTATTTTGGCAAATTTGAATGATATATAAAGTCTTTTATTTAATATAATAATTTTATACCATAACATTCATATATATTTTATTTTTTATACGGACATGCCATATAATGAAAATCTTTAAAGTTATTGTTTCTTGTATTATTATTTTTTTATCGTTAAATGCAAATCAATGTAAAGTTTTTGCAAATGAAAATGTTTTTTCGGAAAAATTTTATGATTTGCCTGAAGGCCCAGATTTTTTAACTATCGCCTATTCCGGAGATCAAGATATAACGATACCTAACGGACCGACATTTCTTAACAGCATTTCAAGAGATATGAAATCACCGGGATATTGGGTTGCAAAAATAAAAAACCCGGACAAAATTATTTTATCTTACAATAAAATTCTATCAGTAAATAATAAAATTTTATCACATGGAATTTTATTAAACGACGTAATCAATTATCCTAATTCCGTGCGCAAAAGTATTTTAAAAAACCAAATAAATACTATTTTAAGACTTTTTACATGGCGAAAATATTTAGATTCTTCTTTAAAAACAATAAACCAAAGCTTTATTAAAAAAATCAAAAAAAACATTAAAATACCGTCATCGGGAAAATATGTTAAAGTGAAATTTGCTATGACGGTAAAATACAGCAATGTAAGATTACTGCCTACAGATACGGCGTTTTTATATAACAAAGAGACATCGGATATAGACAGACTGCAGGTAGCCGGACTTGATTTGGGAGAGCCACTGGCGGTATTAACTGTAACAAAAGATAAAAAATGGGCTTATATAATATCTTTAATTTCAGAAGGATGGATAAAAACTAAAGATATCGCTTTTACCGACAGAACTACTCTTACAAAATGGTCAAATGCAAAATCTTTTGTCGTAATAATAAATCCTAAAGCGGATATATTTATTGACCGACAAATGAAAAAATATCATGATTACGTAAGGATGGCGTCGAAACTTCCATTAATCAAAAAATTTAAAAATCAAACTGTATGCATAAGAATACCGGCGTCTGATAAAAAAAGAAACTTATTTTTTACAAAAGGCTATATGAACGCTTCCGACATTAATTACGGTTTTTTAAAATATACGCAAAGAAACGTTCTTTATCAGGCATTTAAACATTTGAACTCACCGTACGGATGGGGAGGCGCATATGGCGAGCAGGACTGCTCAACATTCATAAGGCAGCTTTTCGGATGTTTCGGTTTTACTCTTCCAAGAAATTCATCAAATCAAAAAAAATGCGGGGTATCCCCCGTAGCTGTCAATATAAATGATTCCGATTACACAAAAACAAAAAAACTGCTTAACCATGCCGTAAACGGAATATCTTTATTATATTTGCCCGGTCATATCATGGTATATATAGGCAGCGAAAAAGGAACGCCGTATGTAATACATTCAATATGGGGAACAGAAAATTGGGGAAAAAACGGCAAAACAATTAACTTTATAAACAGAATAGTAGTATCAAATCTTTTAATAGGAGACGGAACAAAAAAAGGGTCTCTTTTAAAAAGACTTTCCCGCATTACAATAATAAAATAAATCTGCGTTTTTTTATTTTATTTTTTCTATTATTTTAACGGACAAATCAACGGCGCTTTCCAAATCTTTGATGTTAAAAACAGAACTTGAAGCATGCAGATATCTCGTAGGAATGCTTAGTATTCCTGTCAAAATGCCTTCTCTGTTCATATATACGACTGCTCCGTCTGTCATACCGCCGTCTATAACGTCAATTTGATGTTTTATATTATTTTCTTTTGCCGTATCTATCATCAATCTTCTGACTTTATTGTTTACTATAGTTCCCCTGCCGCTTGCTTCTATAAGAGTTATTGCTATTCCCTCTCCGATTCTTAATGAAGACATTTTATCTTCAATTCCAGGAACATCTCCGGCAACGGTAGTATCAAGAATTAAAGCAAAATCAGGATTTATGGCAAAAGATGATGTTCTTGCTCCTTTCAAACCTACTTCTTCCTGCGCAGTTGCAACCGCATAAACTTCGGCATCAAATGATTTCAGCTGTTCCATGACTTTAATCATAGCATAACAACCTGCTCTGTTATCTATCGCCTTGCCGTAATAAACGTCATTATTCAAAATTCCAGCATTAGGTTCAAAAATAATCTGGTCGCCTATTTCAATTTTTTCCAAAACTTCCTGTTTTGAATTACAGCCTATATCTATAAACATATTGTCATGAGTCATTACTTTTTTTCTTTCATCCGGACCCTGCAAATGAGGAGGTTTTGTGCCTATAATCCCGTAAACATCTCCTTTTTTTGCTTTAACAACAACTCTCTGCCCGGGTAAAACCATATCGGCGATTCCGCCTACCTTTATAAAATATATAAATCCTTCGTTATTTACATATTTTACGGCAAGACCTATTTCATCCATATGGGCCGCTATCATAATTTTTTTTGAGCCTTTCCCTTTTTTTGCAATAACATTGCCGAAATTATCAATTCTCACATCATCGCAGGTTTTCTCAAGTTCACGTTTCATAATTTGGGCAACAGCCTCTTCACAACCGGAAATACCCGGAGCCGACAAAAGTTCTTTAAATAAATTGTCCATAGTCTTACTCCCTTATTTTTATATTATTTATTGCTTTTATTCTTTCCATTACAGGAGGATGAGAATATTCCAAAAAGACTTTAAATCTGTGCGGCGTTAAATTAGTAAGATTATCCACTGAAAGTTTTTTCAACGCCTCAATCATTGAATCAGGTTTTTTATATGTTTCAACAGAATACCTGTCGGCTTCAAACTCATATTTTCTCGATATAATATTTTGAATAACCGATAAAAACATAGAAACCGGCGTATATAAAAAACCAAAGAAAACAAGCGCAGCGTAAACCGATATATGCTGCATTCCGAAAGCTTCAAAGAGATATTGGTTGCCTATAAAAAATGACAGAATAAAAAACATTAAAATTGTATTTAGAAAAGACATCATCATAAATTTAGATATATGACCTTTTTTGTAATGTCCCATTTCATGAGCAAGAACTGAAACAAGCTGGTCTGTAGTATGTTTTGCTATCAACGTGTCAAAAAGAACTATTCTTCTGAATTTCCCGAAACCGGTAAAAAAAGCGTTACTTTTTGTAGATCTTTTTGATCCGTCCATCTTATAAAGACCTTTCATTTGAAAATTTTCTCGTTCGGCATAAAGTTCAAGTTCAGATTTTAATTCTCCGTCTTCAAGCGGTATATATTTATTAAACAAAGGCATAATGAATACAGGAGCTATAAATGTTATTAAAACTTCAAACAAAACAACTGCGCCCGCAGCATAAATCCACGCAAAAGAACCGAATTTTAAAAAGAACCATATAATAAGAGCAAAAACTGGCAGTCCTATAACTGCAAATAAAACGGCTGTTTTTAAAAGATCAACAATAAAAGTCTTAACGGTAGTTTTATTAAATCCGTATTTTTCTTCTATAACAAAAGTATTATACGCCGAAAAAGGTATTTGTAGAATATTAAGGATTACCATTAAAAACATTATAAAAAACAAACCCGTTACTATTTCTCCGTATCCGAAAGATCTTGATAAAACATCAATAAAATTAAAGCCTCCTGCAAATATAAAAATAATTTCTGCAATTAAAATCACAACGGAAGATATAAAAGAAAACTTTGTTTTATCTCTTAAATAATTTTGTGATTTTTTATATTTTTCTTCATCATAATAACCGACAAATTCTTTCGGCAATTTTTCGGTCATGTTTTTTATATTCAAATAATCCGCAACAGCATCAATTATAAAAGCAATCAGTAAAAAAGAAATTACAGCTGCTAAGTAAAGATTCATAAATATCTCCAATCTTACCGTTTATTACGCAATTTTTTAAAACTAAAACATATAACGGCAACATATTATCCGGTCTTTTATTTTTTATATTTAAGGAAAACAGCTCCCAACGGAGGAAGCGTTATCTCCAAAGTATAAGGTTTCGCATGAGTAGAATAATCATAAGTATTAACGCCTCCGAGATTGCCTGAATTACTTCCAAAATAACACTCGGAATCGCTGTTTAAAATTTCCTTCCAAAAGCCTTTTTTTGTAACTCCTACTTTGTAGTTATGTTTAGGAACGGGATTAAAATTATATATACATGCAATAACTTCGCCTGTAGACGGAGATTTTCTTAAGAAACTCAATACGGAATTATCGGAATCATTGCAATCTATCCATTCAAAACCGTTCCAGCTGTTATCATCCTCATATAAAGACATTTCCTGTTTATAAACTTTATTAATATCCTTTACCCATCTTTGCATTCCCGAATGCTGCCAGAAATTCAAAACATGCCATTCCAAACTTTCATCATGCGACCACTCTCTTACCTGTCCGAATTCAGAACCCATAAACAAAAGTTTTTTACCCGGATGGCCGTACATATAGGCTATAAGAAGCCTCAAATTTGCAAATCTCTGCCATTCGTCACCCGGCATTTTGCCCAATAAAGAACCTTTTCCGTGAGTCACTTCATCATGAGAAAAAGCCAATACAAATTGTTCACTGAAAGCATATAATAAACTGAATGTTAAACTTGTATGATTATATTTTCTGAAAAGAGGATCAGTTTTAAAATAACGGAGGGTATCGTTCATCCAACCCATGTTCCATTTAAAGCCGAAACCAAGACCGCCTA
>JBAYZJ010000024.1:0-14257 GCA_041672565.1 Endomicrobiaceae bacterium | reverse complement strand
GATTTACGTTTACGGGAATAGTGATAGCAGAAAAGGGAGAAATAACAGAAGCGAACGGACTTGGAACAATATATAACAAAGAAGCGCTGAAGAAGGTAATGGAAAAGATAGACACAAGCAAGCTTAATGAAACGGAAGCGTCAACGGCGGAAGAAGTGATGGGAGAAGTAGTAAACGGAGTAACGGCGCCGTCAGAATTGTCACAGACGTTGGAATATGTATTGAATATTTGGAGCAGAGACACTGGAGCGATGTTGGAATATATAGGATTGGATAAAGACACAGAGTTGAGCAATAACAAGGCAATAGTGCAGGCGGCGACGGATAAGATGGCGGAAGCGATAGAGATGGGAAAGAAAGGAGAACTGAGCGGAGCGGAAGTCAAGACGGAAATAGCGTTGGTAACAACGTTGAGAGACTTGCTGATAACAACGAGTAAAGAAGAGAAAGGGAAAGAATGGGTAGCGACAGCCGGAGCAGAAGAGATATTGACAAAGTTGGTAATAAGCAAAGCGGTAAACCAGAATGTAATAATAGCAGGAATGGAGAAGGAGAAGAGCGTGAAAGCAGACGAATTTGTAATAAATATACAGAAACTGCAGAAAGCGATAAGCGATAAGAACATAGTATTTGCTAAAGACGCAAAGATAGACGATGTAATGGATATGCTGAAAGACAAGAAGACAGACAAATACAGAACGCCGATGATGAGATTGTCTGATATTAAAGCTGTAGCGGCGGCGGCGTAAGAGAAACAGCTAAAGAAAGTTAAAATTGCAGGTAAAATAAATAGTAAAAAAGCAGACAGAAAATTTTATCTGTCTGCTTTTTTATTTGTTTTTGAGCTTTTATAAATTATAAAGATTCAACTATAATCCCTTTTGTGCCTTCAACAGGACATTTGTTTTGGCATATTGAGCAGCCTATACATAAACTCTCTTCAATATAAGGTACTTTTACAAGTTCTCCGTTAATTATTTCTTTTTTTACTTTTACCGCTTTTTCAGGTATAGGGCAGTGTTCTTCGCACACGAGACATTCCAAACCGTCATGCCATGAAATGCAGGCGTTTTTTTGTATTTTTGCTATGCCGATTTTTGTTTTCATTTTCTCTTTTACAGTTAATTTTTTTATTGCCTGAGTAGGACATACGTGTCCGCATAAAACGCATTCATATTCGCAGTATCCTGTTTTTGCATCAAGTTTCGGAGTCCAGATGCCGTCCGTCCCTGATTCCAGCATAACAGGCTGCAGCCCGTTTGTAACGCATACTTTTATGCAGTTGCCGCAGCGAATACATTTTTGCTTTAAATCATTTTCGCCTGATGTTCCCGGAGGTCTTATAATATTGGCTTTTTTACTTCCGGTTTTATTTTTCAATGCAATAAAAATAAAACCCGCCGAAACGATTAACCATGATAAAAATTCTTTTCTTGAAATTCCGTTTCCTGTTTTCTTTTCTGCCGGATTTTCTTTTTTTTGCAAATTACAAATAATCGGTTTTTTGAAAGAAAACTCGGATTTATATTTGTTAATACATTTAGTCTCCTGTATGCAATCCATACATAAAATACATTCCTGCTTTATGTAAGTATTATCATCTTTTATTGCGTTCATTCTGCATAAATCTTTACATTGACCGCATTTAGCGATGCATTCTCCTGATTTTCTTTCAAGTAACGATTTTGCCGCAATAATTGAAAGAACAGCGCCGAGAGGACAGATATATCTGCACCAAAATCTTCTTTTAAACAACAGCATAAACAGCGGCAATATAAAAATTATAAACATCGATAAAGAATTACTGAAAAATAATTCTCTGTTTTCTATTACTATGCTTTTTGATATTTGATATATGCCTTCCGTGATTCTGCCGGGATTGTTTGACATAAGGTAATAAAAAAAATCATTTGACAGATTATTGGCGGCAGAGTAAAAAGTAAAATAAAAACCTCTTGCAAATATTGTTATAGGTTCAAAAAGCCAGAATAACTGAAAATTAAGAGCTGTAAGCAAAATCAGCAATGCAAGCAGAAAATATTTTAAAGATTTCTTTTTCGGAAATGTTTCTTTGTTCTTTTTAAATATACCTGTGAAAAAACTTACAATATCCATAACCGTTCCGTAAGGACATATCCAACCGCAGAAAATTCTTCCGAAAATAAAAGTAATAATTAATAAAATTACGGCCGGAATAAGTGCTGCGGATAAAAAATTTGCCGCAATTGTTATAACCGGAGACAATTGAAACAAAAGAGCCGCGTTAAAAAAATGATGCAATGGATATCTTAAATACCACAGCAAAAAACAAATTATTACAAAAGACGCCGATTGAATTAATATTTTAAATATTTTAATTTTCATATTTTAAATGTTTTAATATTTGCTTTATTTATATTCATGCTCCCAAGCCCTGATATAGCGGCTTCTTTTATATGTCCTATGTTTTCAGGATTTATTTGATATAAGGTTTGTGATGCGTATGAGTCTGCCAGAACGGCATCCGCAGACGCTATGAGGATAGAGGTTTTTTTTACATCTCCCAAATTACCGCCTCTCGGCCCGTTCCTAATCAGAATTCTGTATCCGTCTATTATGTTTAAATCAGGTTTTATAAAAGCCAGAACTTCAGGAAGTTTTTTGTCTATGTCCCAATGCATTGTTGCTCTGTTTCCTCCGCAGACGCCCATAAGATTTTTAATTGACAATGTAAGTTTTGTGTGTCCGTGTGTTTTTGCTATAGGAATGTTTATGAAACAATCGCAGTTGACGGCATCGGAATATATAGGAAAATCCTGCATCTGTGCGTTTGTTTTAAAATTTGCAGCGTAATATTTCCATCTGTCAGGAAAGAAAATATCACCGCCTGCTTCTTTAACGGCTTTTTCTATGCCTGAATTTTTATAGCACATTTTTTCTTCATTGCATGTGTTGTCAAAAACTTTAACCTTTTTTGCCCCGGCTTTCAAACATAATTTAACAACCGCCGCCACAAGAATTGGATTTGTATTTGCCGCATATTCCGGTTCTCTGTTCCATCCGATATTAGGTTTGATGACTACCGTATCGCCTTTTTTAACAAACTTTTCTATTCCGCCTAATTCATTGATAATTTTTTTTGCCATTGTTTCAATATTATCGCCGTGTACGGCAACAAGATCACAAATTGTTTGTATATTTCTCTTTTTCCTAGGTTCAAGCTGTTTTGTTGTTTTTGCAAACAGCTCTTTTGATTTTACTGTTGACAGAAACAAAGACATAAGTCCGAATGATAAAATTTTCAAAAAGGTTTTTCTTGAATATTTTGTTAAAAATAATTTGTTTAAATTTTTAATCATTTAATATCTCCGTAAATTTTATCTTCCGACATTTCTTTTTTATAGATAATTCCGGATATGATTATTCCTGCTTCATATAATATTAGCATAGGCATAACAAATAGAATTAAACTGAAAACGTCAGTAGTAGGAGTAATGATTGCGGCAAAAACGCACAGCGCAAAAAAAACTTCCTTCCTGAATTTCTTTAACATATTCGGCGACACTATACGTAAAACGGTTAATATGGAACAAA
Organism: Endomicrobiaceae bacterium; assembly: GCA_041672565.1. Taxonomy (GTDB): domain Bacteria; phylum Elusimicrobiota; class Endomicrobiia; order Endomicrobiales; family Endomicrobiaceae; genus Praeruminimicrobium. The sequence goes on along the minus strand of JBAYZJ010000024.1, from coordinate 10,684 downwards.
TTAAAGGTATTTCAAATATTATTCCTCCCGATAATAAAACCGCAAAAACAAAAGAAATATATGAATTAAGCGTAAACTGAGGGGAAGAAGAAGTTAAATGCGCTGAGATATTGGAAAGAAATTTTATTGTGTTTGGAAGTACTATATAGTAAGAGAAAACAGTTCCTAAAATAAAAAGAGTAAAAGCTGATACGGAGTATTTTATAATAGAGACTGTTTTTTCTTTTTGTAAAGCAGGCGCAATAAATTTTATACATTCATAACATATTGGCAAAAAAGAAATTACAATTCCCGAATATATAACTGTTTTAAAATATATTGTTATGGATTCGGTAGGTTTTAGGATGAGAAAATCGTTTATAATTCCTTTTGCCGGAAGTTTAACATAATCTATTATTATATCTGCAATAAAAAAAGACAAAACAGCGGCAACCGACAAATAAATTACAATTCTTATTATAAGCCATCTCAAATCTTCAAGATGAGATAAAACCGGTTTTTTTGTCATTATTATTTTTCAAGTTTTTCAGAATCTTCATCATCTTTTTTTTCTTCTTTGTTTATCTCGTCTTTTTTGTTGCCGTCAAAAGCATTTTTAAATTCTCTTATTGAAGTGCCTATGGCTTTGCCGATCTGCGGCAGTTTTTTTGAACCGAAAATTAATAGAGCTAAAAGAAGAATAACTACAATTTCCTGAAATCCTAATCCGAACATAAAAACCTCCGGTTTTTCTTATAACGGCATAGATTTACTGCTTTATTTTTTTTCTGTCTTTTAAGATTGCAATTCTTACATAAACTGCTATAACAAACCAGACTGCATATAAAAAATATGAAATATATTTTGCAGCAGGGGTTTGAAATTTATAGGCTATATAAAGCCCAGCGACTCCGGCAAAAGTTGAAAGTAAAAACATAAATTTAAATTTCTTATAATTGTTTTTTTCTGACATTACAGCCTCTTTTGAACTTTTTGAATTTTTTTAATAATAACAAAAGTAAGAATATTTATAAACAGCAAAACGCAAGCCGTTATAATGCCGGCGGTTAAATTAAGAAAAACGGATAATACTGCGGCAACTATAATATCTGAGGCGAACAATATGTAAAAAAACTTGTTAATGTTCATATTATCCTTTATATTCTCTTACAAGATATATTAATTTCCCGACAATTTCAATATTATCGGAGGTTATGGCAGGATATTTAGGATTTGAGGATTTTAAAAATATTCTGTCGCGTTCTTTATAAAACATTTTGACGGCGGATTCTCCGTCAACTAGAGCGACGACGATATCTCCGTTATAAACTCTTTCACCCTGTGAAACGACTATTGTATCGCCTTCAACTATTCCGGAAGGTTCCATACTGTCGCCTTTCACTTTCAAAGCGAAACATTTTCTGTTTCTTGTAACATTGGTATTGATATATACATAATCGTTTGCATCTTCAACTTGTTCAAGGAATGTTCCTGCATGCACTGTTCCTAATACGGCGACAGGTGAGAAATTTTGCCTGTTAGGCAAGTCAATGCCTCTGGACAGAGACCCTCTTTTTATCAGACAGCCTTTTGACTGCAAAGCTTTGAGGTGCTGCTGTACGGAACCTATAGACAGTTTGAAATACGCCGCAATTTCTCTGACAGTAGGCATCATCGCATTATCGGCATGAAAATCATTTATGAACTGCAAAACTTTTTTTTGTTTGTCTGTAAGTTCTTTCATAAGGCCTCCATGATAAAAATATAACATTTTTATTATACTATACATTTGTATTAAAGTCAAACGGATGTTTTTTAACTTGGTAAGTTTTTTGATTTTGATTAATCAGTTTAAACCAGAAAAAAATCTTTATGTTTAAGAAAAAATTTTTTTTCGATGTCATAAACTTCATATCGTAAAGCTTTATATTTTAATGCTGTTTCAAAATCAATGATTTTTGAGTATTCTTCCAATACTCTTAATGATTCTTCGGCTCTTTTAAAATTTGCAATTATTATATTTTTTAAATCTGTTCTTGATGCTTCTGGGGCTGTTTTCCCCGAGTCGGTTACGCTGTCTCTTGCCGAAAGCATTTGTTCATAACAGTCTGCAAGATAAGAAGAAGCGGAGTGTCTGATATTTCTTATTTCTTTATACAAATCTTTATCGCAGAAAACAAAACGCATGCTGTCTTCAACAACCCGCAGACCTTCTTTGCATCTGTTAATGTTGGTGTCTAGTATGCGTATAAATTTTTTATCCATTTAAGCGTATCTTTCAACAATAAGTTTTATTAAATTGCTTGTAGATTTTCCTTTTACAAGAGGATATCTGTATACTTTTTTAACAAATTCTCTGCCGATTATATCTTCTATTTTATAATCTCCGCCCTTGACAAGTATGTCAGGTTTCAGTTTGCTCAAAAGTTCATAAGGCGTTTGTTCATTGAAAACTGCCACATAATCAACAGCCGTTATTGCGGCAAGCAGTTTTGTTCTGTCTTTTTGCGGTACTAAAGGCCTTTTAGGTCCTTTAAGACCTGCAAGAGATTTGTCCGAGTTTATGGCGACTATTAAAACATCTCCGAGACTTTTTGCTTTTTGGAATAAACTTACATGCCCTATATGTATAAGGTCAAAACAACCGTTTGTAAAAACAATTTTTTTGTTTTCTGATTTTAGTTTTTTTACGGTTTCAATTAATTTTTTTGTTGAACAAATTTTATTATTATCCAAAGATTTTTTCCTCAACCAATTTAGCTATAATGTGCAGAAGAAGTATATGACATTCCTGAATTCTTCCCGTAACTTTTGAAGGGGCGCAGTAACACATATCCGATAAAAGTTTTAATTGTCCGCCGTCTGCTCCGGTAAGCCCTATTACAAAAATTCCCATTTTTTTTGCAGTTTCAACGGCTTTAATAACATTTATTGAATTTCCGGAAGTTGTAATGGCAATTATAATATCGCCTTTTTGCGCAAATGCTTCAACCTGTCTGCTAAAAATAAAATCGTATCCGAAATCGTTTCCTATTGCCGTTACAGAAGAAATATTTTCAGTCAAAGCTATTGCAGGCAGGGCTTTTCTGTTTTTCTCAAATCTACATACAAGTTCGGCCGCAAAATGCAATGCGTCGCATGCGGATCCTCCGTTGCCGAAAATTATCGTTTTTTTACCGTGTTGATAAGCTTCATTGATTTTATTTGCAATGGATTGTATATATACAAGTTGTCCTTCATCCAACATTTTTTGTTTTGTTTCAATACTGTCGCTGATTAAAGCTTTGATTGTGCTTTTCATATCCATAATTGTCTCCAATTAATAAAACCCGCCTTGTTACCGGCGGGCTTTAAATTAAAATATTTTTTCAGCCGGTTTTTATTTACCAAAAATATACTTAGGCAAAAAGTCTGTACATACGTTTCCTTTATGGAAAAATTCATTTTCCATAATTTTTGCATGTAAAGATGATGTATTTTTTATTCCTTCAATTTGCGTTTCTTTTAATGCTCTGGACATCCTCGTGATAGCTTCTTCTCTTGTTGATCCGTGAGCGATAATTTTTGCTATAAGGCTGTCATAGAAAGGCGGAATTGTATACCCTGAATAAACATGGGTGTCAACTCTTATCCCGGGTCCTCCTGGCAAATACAAATGCCCGATTTTTCCCGGAGAAGGAATAAAATCCTTATCAGGATCTTCGGCATTTATTCTGCATTCTATGGCATGTCCGTTTATTTTAATGTCGCTTGAATCAAAAGATAATCTTTCTCCCGCAGCCAATAAAATTTGTTCCTTAACCAAATCCAATCCGGTAATCGCTTCGGTAACCGGATGTTCAACCTGAATTCTGGTATTCATTTCCATAAAATAGAAATTCAAATGTTTATCCACTAAAAATTCTACGGTTCCGACGGTTATATATCCTATTGCGGATGCGGCGCTTTGTGCGGCTCTTCCCATTTTTTTTCTTAAAGAATCGCTTATAAAAGGAGACGGACTTTCTTCTACAAGTTTTTGGTGCCTTCTCTGGATTGAACAGTCTCTTTCAGGCAGATAAACGACTTTACCTTTACAGTCTCCGAGAATCTGAAATTCTATATGATGAGGTTCTTCAATATATTTTTCCATGTAAACGTCAGGATTTCCAAAAGCCGCTTTGGCTTCAGTCTGCGCCATTATTATTGAATTTTTCAGGGCTTCTTCGCTTACGACTATTCTCATGCCTTTTCCGCCGCCGCCGGCAGTAGCTTTGACTATCACCGGATATCCTATTTTTTGAGCAAGCTTGAATATTTCAGGATCATCGGCTGATACAGGACCGTCTGAACCTGGAACAACAGGCACTTTTGATTTTATCATTAATTGTCTGGCGGCTATTTTATCGCCCATCTTTTCAATTGAGCTTCTTTTAGGACCTATAAATGATATTCCGCAGCTTTCGCAGACTTCGGCAAAATATGTGTTCTCAGCCAAAAATCCGTATCCGGGATGAATGGCGTCAGCGCCTGTAATTTCCGCTGCTGAAATTATGCTTGGTATGTTTAGATAACTTTCACTTGCCGATGCAGGTCCGACGCAAATGGATTCATCCGCAAGTTTTACATGCATTGATTCTTTGTCGGCTTCAGAATGTATGGCAACCGTTTTAATGCCGAGCTCTCTTGCGGCTCTGACTATTCTGCAAGCTATTTCGCCTCTGTTTGCAATTAATATTTTTTTAAACATTTATAATCTCCCGATATAAAAACTATGCTGGTTCCTGGTCTGATGTATCCACTAAGAATAATTCCTGCCCGTATTCTACGGACTGACCGTTTTTTATGCAAACTTTAACAACTTTTCCTTTTGTTGTTGCAATAACATCCTTTATGATTTTCATAGCTTCAATTGCGGCTATTTTCTGCCCAACTTCAATATGGTTGCCTTCTACTATGAAAGGAGGTCTGTCGTTTGCAGGAGCATTGTAAAATGTGCCTACCATTGATGATTTGATAGAAACAATAGGAGATTTTTCTACAACGATTTTTTTAGGCGCGGTAATCTTTTGAGTTACTTCGCTTTTTTTGAAATAAACAGATGTATCTCCCGAATTAAATTTTACTTCTTCAATATCTGTTTCTCTTATTGATTCCAAAAATTTTTTAATTTCAATAGGATTCATAAAAACCTCATAGTTTTAGATATGATTCTGTTATACTCTTTCTACGTATTCGCCTGTTCTGGTATCAACTCTGATTTTATCGCCTTCTTTTATAAATAAAGGGACTTTAATTTCGGCGCCTGTTTCAATTTTCGCAAATTTTGTCAGGTTTGTTACGGAATCGCCTTTTATACCCGGTTCGGCTTCTATAATTGTCATTTCAACTATGAGAGGCATATCAATGCCTATCAATTCTTCTTCCAAATATATAGCGTCAATCTCTTGGTTTTCTTTAAGATAAATTTCTTTTCCGTCCATTTTTCCCTTCGGTACAGGAATTTGTTCGTAAGAATTCATATCCATAAATATATAGTCTTCGCCATCTACATATAAGAACTGTTTCTTCTGTCTTGTAACACTCAGAGCATCAAATTTTTCACCTGATTTGAATGTCCTGTCTATTGTTCCGCCTTTCTTAACATGTCTCAATTTAACTCTCATGACTGCTCCGCCTTTACCAGGCTTATGATTTTGAAACCATGTTATTTGATAAGGTTCATTATCAACTAAAATTACTAAACCGTTTTTGAAATCCGAAGTTGAAACCATTATTGTGTTCTCCCGTTATTTTTACTTTAAATTTTTGTATTTGTTAAAACTTTGCAACCGTTTTTTGTAACTAACACCGTATCTTCCAGTCTTATTCCGAACTTATACGGTATATATACGCCGGGTTCTATTGTTATTACCATATTCTCTTGTAAAATTTCTTTTGAATTTTGAGAAACTGACGGCGTTTCATGTATATTCAGTCCGACTCCGTGACCTGTCCCGTGAATAAATTTACCGCCTAAGCCGGCGTTTTTAATAATGTTTCTGGCCGCGGAATCAATTATGCTGCATTTGCTTCCGCTCTTTACCGCTTCCATTGATGCGTCATGAGCATGTTTTACCAAAGACCATATCTTTTCAGATTTATCGCTAATTTTACCTAAAAAAGCTATACGTGTCAAATCAGAACAGTACCCTTTATACACACATCCCATGTCTATTAGAACTATATCATTTCTTAAAATTTTTCTGTTTCCGCTCATATGATGCGGATTTGCAGAATTCGGTCCGCTTGCGACTATTGTTCTAAAACTGGCCGCCGTGCGGTTTTTGGCAAATTCTTCTTCTATTTTAAAATATATATCCGTTTCTGTCATTCCTGGAGATATTTGCTTTTTTACTTTTTCATAAATGTCCGAAACGATTTCGCAGGCTGTTTTTATGTTTTCGATTTCTCTTTTATCTTTGATTTTCCTTAATCCTGCAGTTAAACCGTTTATCTTTGATACGGCAATGTTATTGTTGACCAGTTTTTTTGTTACAAAGTCAAATATAAGCAGATTTGTGTTTGACGCGTCAATGCATACATCTTTAATTTTATATTTTTTACATATTTCGGTTAACCCTTCCGTAAAAGATAAGGCAGTCGTTATCTTTATTGTTTTTCCAAAATGCTTTTTAACCTGTCCTTCTATCATTTTGGAAGTTATTGTAAAGATATTTTTTTTATAAAGTAAAAGCCAAAATCCGTCAAATTCTGCTTCCGTTAAATAAAAAATGTCTTTAGGGTCTGTTATCAAAACGGCTTGATCCGAATATTTTTCTGTGAGTTTTGAGATTCTTTTATTCATAATACAATAATTCTATCATTTTTTTATATACATATATATAATATAATAATATATAAGATTAAAAAACGTCAAATATGTTTCAGACTGCTTGATTTTTGTTTTCAAAAAAAGTAATATAATAAGCCAATCTTTAATAAAAGTTTAATTCCGACATAGCTCAATGGTCGAGCATCCCGCTGTTAACGGGAGGGTTGTAGGTTCGAGTCCTACTGTCGGAGTTTCTTTTTTTAATACAAAATAGCAATTTTAATATTTGGATTACACATTTGTATTTTGCTCACCTATGTACCAATCGCTCCCGCTTTTATTTTTGTAGACTGCAGTCGTAAAATACTTTGGTTTATCTTCGGACTTACAACTTGTCCGTTCAACAGCTCAAATCTTAAAATCTTTTAAAATTATAAAGCATAAAATAATAATAGTGCTGAGAATTTCTTTTAAAGTAATATTGGAAATATTCTTTGTTTTTCTATTAAAAGATTTTATTTCGCCAAAGATTCGGGTGACCACTAGTATCCGGTTGGATTTTTAATAGGTGGTATTGCGGGGTTAGAACTGTCAATGAGGCTTGACTGGAGCGCCGGACCTGCTATTATAACCGTTTTTTTGATTATGCTCATAATTGTATGTTTTGGTAATTTTATAAAAAAGAAACGGACTCAAATTAATTGTAATATTTAGAATTTTAGCATTAAAAGCCTGTAAAATAATTGACTTGTATTAATCAAAAAGTTAAAATCATATATTAAATATATTTTAAAGGTATTCGATAAAAAATGATATCTAAAATATTGGATATGAAAAAGCGGAAAGAGAAAATTGTCATGATAACATGCTATGATTTTCCTATGGCAAAAATTTTCTCGAAATCTGCTGTTGATATGCTGCTTGTAGGTGATTCTCTCGGTATGGTAAAACTGGGATATAAAGATACTCTCGGCGTTACTATGGATGATATGATTCGTCATACAAAAGCAGTTAAAAACGGTAATACAAACAACATTTTGCTTGTTTCCGATATGCCGTATATGTCTTATGAAAATAATCCTGCCGAAGCTTTGGAAAATGCAAAAAAACTTGTTGAAGCCGGCGCAGATGCGGTAAAACTTGAGGGCGGGAAAGAAATAATCAAATCCGTAATATCAATTATAAAAGCAAAGATTCCCGTTGTCGGACATTTAGGACTTACTCCGCAGTCGGTAAATAAGTTCGGCGGTTATAAAGTACAGTGCAGAGATGAAGAATCTGCAAAAAAACTGGCTGAAGACGCATTAGCGCTTCAAGATGCCGGAGTTTTTTCAATAGTTTTGGAATGTATACCTGAAAAAGTCGCAAAAGATGTTACTGAAAAATTAAATATTCCTGCAATAGGAATAGGCGCCGGCAAATATTGCGACGGGCAGGTATTAGTGTCTGATGATATGCTTGGAATGTTTACTGATTTTACTCCTAAATTTGTAAAAAAATACGCAAATTTGGCGCAGAATGTTTCCGATGCCGTATGTCAATACAGCCGTGAAGTGAAAAACGGAGAGTTCCCTCAGGAAGGCAACACTTATAAATGAAGATAATTAAAGACCCTTTGCAACTGCAAAAGATAACAACGGCTCTTATTAAAAAAAATAAATCTGTCGGGCTTGTTCCGACTATGGGAGCTTTGCACCCCGGACATATTTCTTTGATAAAAAAATCAGTATCGCAGAATAATATTACTGTCGTTTCCGTATATGTAAATCCTATACAGTTCGGACCTAATGAGGATTATAAAAGATATCCAAGGCCGGTAAAGGATGATATTGAAATTTGTAAGAGAAACGGCGTTGATTATTTGTTTTTGCCTTCAAATGAAACTTTATACGGCGAAAAATTTTCGACTTATGTTACTGTTGATAAATTATCAGGAATAATGTGCGGAATTACAAGACCTGTTCATTTCAGAGGAGTTGCGACAGTCGTTTCAAAACTTTTTAATATCGTATCGCCTGACAAAGCATATTTCGGATTAAAAGATTATCAGCAGTACGTTATAATAAAACAGATGGTAAAAGATTTAAATTTCAGAACAAAAGTAGTCGGATGTCCTATAATAAGAGAAAAAAACGGCCTTGCAATGTCCAGCAGAAACGCATATTTGTCCGTTGAAGCAAGAGAACAGGCAAGCAATATACATAAAATTTTAGAAAACGCAAAAAGAAGTTTTAATTCGGGTAAAAATATAGCTTCCGTTATAAAGGAAGCAGGAAAATTATTGTCCAAAATTAAAAACAGCGAGGTAGATTATATAGAAGCAAGAGACTCTGATACTTTACAGCCTGCCGGCAAAGCCGTGAAGAATTTAGTTATTGCGGTTGCCGTAAAAATTCAAAATATCAGATTGATAGATAATATTTTATGTTCAAAATAATCGGAGGGTATATGAGTAAAAAAAGAAGGCAGTATCTGGTTAAGCCTAAATTACAGTTTAAATATTTAAGCATATTGGCGTTTATTATTATTGTTTCGGCAATGATGATATATTATGCTTTTCTTGATTCCCTTCTTACTTCTCCCGGGATGGACCAGCTTAGCGCCGGTGCTATAAGAAATTTTGTAAGATCATATACGAGCGGATTTTTTTGGGTTACGCTTGTTTTTACTATAATAGTTTTGATAGAGAGTGTTTTTTATTTCCACAGACTTATAGGACCTGTTTTTTTCTTTGAAAAAGTTATGGATAAATTGTCGCAGGGCAAATTTTTTATTAACGTACATCACAGAAAAAAAGACGAAACAATAGAACTTGCCGTTAATATAAAAAAGACTATAGAAAATATAAGGCATACGGTGTCGGAAGACAGAAAAAAAATAGATTTAATAAAAACGGCTATAGACAGCGGCGAAAAAGAAAAAGCAAAACAAATGCTTTCAGAACTTACTCAGTGGTTTAAAATACAAGAATGATAAAAACAGATTATTTGGTTATCGGCAGCGGTATAGCCGGACTCAGCTTTGCTATTAAAGCGTCCGATACCGGTACGGTATCTCTTATTACTAAAAAATATTTATTTGATTCTTCAACCGGAAAAGCACAGGGAGGAGTTGCCTGCGTTACGGATAAAGAAGATTCTTTTGCGGAACATATACGGGATACTCTTGTCGCAGGTGCCGGTTTGTGCGATGAGGAAATGGTGGAGCTTTTAGTAAAATCTGCTCCAGCCAGAATAGAAGAATTAATTGAATTGGGAGTGAAATTCACTAAGAAGGATTACAAAGAATCCGAATTTGAACTGGGTTTAGAAGGCGGCCACAGCAAAAGAAGAATTCTTCATGCCGGTGATATAACAGGAAATGAAATAGAAAGAGTTTTAATTGATAATATAAATAAGAAAAAAAACGTAACAGTATATGAAAATCACATGGCCGTAGACCTTTTAATCGACGAAGACCAAAAAGGTAAAAAATGCTGCGGCGCTTATATTTATGACGTAAATCAAAATGAAGTGCAGCTTTTTCTGGCTAAAGTTGTTGTTTTGGCTACGGGAGGAGCGGGAAAAGTTTATCTTTACACTTCAAATCCTGATGTTGCTACGGGAGACGGAGTAGCTATGGCTTACAGAGCCGGCGCGGATATTGCCAATATGGAATTTATACAGTTTCACCCTACGTGCTTATATCATCCTCAGGCAAAATCGTTTTTAATTTCCGAAGCCGTAAGAGGAGAAGGCGCCATTTTGAAAAATCAGAAAGGCGAAGCTTTTATGAGCAAATATCATTCTTTAAAAGATTTGGCTCCGAGAGATATTGTCGCAAGAGCAATAGATACTGAACTGAAAAATAACGGAGATCATTTTGTATATCTTGATATAACCGACAAACCTAAGAAATTTTTTCTTAAAAGAT
>JBAYZJ010000023.1:0-14283 GCA_041672565.1 Endomicrobiaceae bacterium | reverse complement strand
AACTGTTTTTATGCCGTTTATTTTTAAGATATCAGATATTGCGATTGCATTGATTACAGTAGCAAGCATTCCCATTTTGTCAGCTGAAACTCTGTTAAGCTTTTTGCCTGCTCCTCTCCAGATATTACCTGCTCCTATGACTATAGAAAGCTCGATTCCTATAGATAAAACAGGCTTTATCTCTTCAACTATAGACTGAAGGTTTTCAGAACATACAGACTCGCTGCAGTTTGATAAAGCTTCACCGGAAAGTTTAAGCAAAACTCTTTTTGTTTTCATTTATTCACCGATTTTAAATCTTGCAAACTGTTTTACAACTATATCTTTTCCTGCTTTATTGATAACATCTTTTACTTTTTCTTTTCCTGTCGTATCTCTCATATAAGGTTGTTCAATCAGACAAATCTGAGAATAGAATTTGTCAAGTTTTCCTACAACGATTTTTTCAATTATGTTTGCAGGTTTTCCTTCATCTTCAAGTTGTTTTACATAAATTTCTTTTTCTTTTGCAACTTCTTCTGCAGGAACCTGATCTCTTGTTACATAAAGAGGATTGACGGCAGCTATCTGCATTGCAATTTCTTTTGTAAGATTTTGGAATTTTTCTGATTTTGCTATATCTTCTGGGCATTCAAAATCTACCAATACACCTAAAGAATTGTTCATATGTATATAGGAAGAAATTACTCCTTTTGTCGTAAACTTGACGACCCTTTTCAAAACGATGTTTTCTCCGATGGTTGCAATTGCATTTGTAATCAAATCTTTTACGGTTTGAGTATCATCAAATTTTTGTTCTAAAATATTTTCCTGGGATTCTGATTTTATGACATGTTCAACTATAGAAACAACTAGGTTTTTAAATTGTTCGGTTCTTGCCACAAAGTCCGTTTCACAGTTAACTTCTGCCATTGCTCCTGTTTTTTTATCATTGCTTATGATAGTATAAACAATACCTTGTTTTGCAGATCTGTCGGCTCTTTTTACAGCTGAAGCTATTCCTTTTTCTCTTAAAATTTTAATTGCTTGTTCAATATCGTTATTAGCTTCTTTTAGAGCGTTGTTGCAATCTTTTATTCCTGCACCGGTCATTTCTCTAAGTTTTGATATAAGTTCAATAGACATATTAATTATTCTCCTTCTTTAACATCTGTTTTGTTTTCTGCAACTGTTTCTTTTGTTTCTTCTTTAGATACGTTGCTGTTAACTTCAGTCGGAACATTTTCCTGTTTATTTTCAATGCCTTTTCCTTCCAGAACTGCATCCGCCATTACAGAACAAAATAGTTTTACGGCTCTTATAGCGTCATCATTTCCAGGAATAGGATGGTCTATCAGATCAGGATCACAATTAGTATCACAAACAGCAACTACAGGTATTCCTAATTTTCTTGCTTCAGCCAATGCTGTAGATTCTTCCTGAGGATCTATTATGAACATTACTTCAGGAAGTTTTTGCATCTGCTTCAATCCTTCAAGCGATTTTTCCAATTTTATTCTTTCTTTTTCTTTTTGTGATTGTTCTTTTTTTGATAAAACTTGAAAAATACCGTTTTCTTTCATAGCTTCAAGTTCTTTCAATCTTGCTATTGATTTTTTTAATGTGTCAAAATTTGTGAGAGTTCCGCCAAGCCATCTCTGTGCTACAAAATATGCTCCGCATCTTAAAGCTTCTTCTTTGATTGGTACCTGAGCTTGTTTTTTTGTGCCTACAAATAAGATTTCTTTACCTTGAGCCGTATAATCTCTTACAGTATTATAAACTTTCTTGAGCTCTTTCAAAGTTTTTTGAAGATCAATAATGTGTATTTTGTTTCTGCTTCCAAAAATATATTTTCCCATTTTTGGATTCCATCTTCTGGTCTGATGTCCGAAGTGCACGCCTGATTCCAGCAACGACTTCATTGTTACGTTTGCCATAAACTTCTCCTTTAGTTTTTTTCACTTTAAAAAGTGACCTCCACAAACTTCAAAATTCAAACCCTTAAAGAGGGACTTTTGAATAATTCATTTGTGTGCGAAATTAAGTCTTTAAAAGACTAAACCTGATTGATTATACTAAAAAGATTCCGGTTTTTCAATATTGCGTAAGAATTTTGTATAACAAAAAATTAGAACTGCTTTGCAGTATACATATAAAAATAGTAAAATATATTGTTAATATACAATTTCTTAGATTACAGAGTATTTATGGCAAAAAAATATCAAATATTTTTATTGATACTTCTTTCTTATATAACGATTTTTGCTTTTTACCCGGCGCTTTCTGCCGGATTTATCGGACTTGACGATCCTGTAATGGTTGTCGAAAACCCATACATAACAAATTTATCTTTGAATAACATAAAAGAGATATTTTCTCATTCATATTATAAATTGTATCATCCTGTAGTTACTTTGTCATATGCTTTAGAATATTCTTTTTTTAAACTTGATCCGTATATATATCATTTGGATAATATACTTATACATTTGTTTAATACTTTAATAGTCTTTTTTATTTTCAGAAGATTATCTAAGTCTTTCACGGTTTCTTATATTGTGGCGCTTCTTTTTGCCATACATCCTGTGCATGTTGAATCTGTGGCATGGATAACGGCAAGAAAAGATAATTTATATTCTTTGTTTTATCTTTTATCGCTTTTCTTATATATGCAAATTGACGATAATAAAAACAAAAGATTATTTATCGGATTATCGGCGATTTGTTTTTTACTTTCATGTTTTTCTAAGCCTATGGCTGTAACGCTTCCTTTAATATTGATGCTGACGGATTATTACCGCGGAAAAAGTATAAAAGACAATATTAAAAATTATCTTCCTTTTATAGTCGGTTCTTTTATTTTCAGTTTAATAGCTGTGTATGGCCATTATTCTCCAGAAGAAAAAGAAATAAGTACGCTTTTTTTGAAAGCAATAGACATATTAAATGCTCATCATAATGTTTTATTTTATATTTGGAAATGTATATTCCCGGTAAATTTATCTTGCCTTTATCCAAATTTTTACGATTTGTATGCAATGCCGCCGTGGTTTGTGTTATATTCTCCGGCAGTGTTGTATTTAATTCTTTTATTTGTTTTTTTAAGCTTAAAATATACTAAAAATATATTATTCGGTTTTTTATTTTTTGTTATAACTCTTTTGCCTTCCAGCGGAATAATGCCTACCGGAGTAGCTCATGTTGCTGACAGATATGTTTATTTGCCTTATATAGGATTATTTTTTATCATTGCGGAAAGCATAGTGTATCTTTGTAAGAAATTTTATAAAATCAAAAATATAATAATTGTATTTTTGATTGTTTTAATAAGTGTATTATTTTATCTTACGTATAAAAGGGCAATTCTTTGGACAAATACGGAAGCGTTAATGACCGATACAATTAATAAATTTCCTGAAACGGCGGAACATGCATATATAACCAGAGGAATAATATATATAAATGAAAATCGTTTACAAGAAGCACGAAGCGATTTGGAAAAAAGCATATCTATTAAGAAAAACAATGCGTATACTGTTTTTCATCTCGGACATTTAGCTCAAATAAATAAAGATAATGAAAAAGCTAAAAAATATTATTCAAAAATACCTGAAACAAATACCGATTATATTACGGTTATAAATAATTTTGCGATAATGCTTGCAGACGAAGGTAAATTTGATAAAGCAGTAAGATTGATGGAAAAAACATTAAAAAAATGGAAGTTCAATATACCTGATTATTATTATAATACGCTTGCCATATATTACTATAAGATAAATAATCTGCATAAGTCTTTGGAAAATTTTCAATTGGCAATTAAGAAAAATCCTTATAAATCTCAATATTATTTGGCAGTGATGGAAATTTACCGTACGCAAAATAATTTTAAACTTTTTGAAGAAACGGCTGAAGAATGTTTAAAACATAATCCTGATGATGTATCTGTAATGAATATGCTCGGTAAAGAATATTTTGCCAGAGGTTATTATGATTTGTCGGAGAAAATATTTTTAAGATCCGTTAAAATAAAACCAAATAACCATTTAGGTTATTTCTTTTTAGGAAATATAGCCGCTTTAAAAAAAGAATATAAAAAAGCAATAACAAATTACACTATGGCGGCGCTGCTTTCTAAAAATAACGGTGAGTATTATTATAAAAGAGCGGCTGTATATTTGATTCTCGGTAAATATGAATTGGCAAAAAAAAATATGAATACGGCTGTCGAGAATGGGTTTTATATAGATGATGATTTTAAAAATGAAATTGAAAAAATAAAAAATAAAGGGGATCAAAAATGAAATATTTTTTAATTCTGAGTTTGCTATTTTGTATTTTATTTACTGCTGCTCCGAAAACGATATATGCCCAAGATTTGTCTTTAAGGCAAAGAATAGAGAAAGTTTATGAAAATATCTTAGAAAACGAAATTGTTGTGAAAATTATGACTTTTGTTAAAAATGGATGGGAAAAATTTAAGGCATGGTTTAATAATTTACCAGGCATAAAACAGTATAATGAATCAATTTATTCCGGAAAAAATTGGAAAAAAACAATGAATTCTATGGGTAAGGAATATACTCCGTATCTAAAACAAAACAGTGCCGGCGTTAAACAAATAAGAGAAGGCAAGAAACAATGGGATAATTTATAAATAAGGAAATAAAATGGATATTATTCAAATTTTTATCATAGGGTTTTTTACAATTGGCGGAGTAGTCATGGGCTTTTTTATGTCTTCTAAAAAAAATGACGTGAAATTTATAAAAAGCGAATTGGAAAAAAAAGATTTACAATTTCAGCAGCAAACCAAAGAAAAAGAGAATCTGCTTAATAAAAATCATGAACTCGAACAGTATATACAGAAAATTTCTATAGAAAAAGAACAACTTGAAAAGTATAAAAAAGACTTTGAAGCTCTGCAGCAACAGAATAAAATTGAATTTGAAAATCTTGTAAATAAAATTGTTTCTGAAAGTCAGAATAAAATTAAAACAACAAATCAGGAATCAATAAGTAATATATTGAAACCGATACAGATTCATATAGATGATTTCAAAAAACAAATATCAAACTTCGTGGAACAGGACAATAAAAGAGAAGGTGCGTTGAAAGAAAAACTTGAAATGCTTGTTTTAAGAACAAATGAAGTGAGTTCCAGCGCTTGTGAACTTACAAATGCCATAAAAGGCGAATCTGTAGTCAGAGGAAGCTGGGGAGAAGAAACAATAATTGATATTCTCACAAATTCAGGTCTTATAATTGGTAAAAATCTTTTTATACAAACTCAGCTTAAAGATAATAAAAGAACCGATATAATGATTAAACTTCCTTCCGGAAATACAATTATCATCGATGCAAAAACTATTTTTGTCGATTATGAGAAATATATTAATAAAACGGACCATAAAGAAAAACAGGAAGCTTTAAAAAACCATATTAAACAGATAGAAACCGTAATTGAAGATTTAAGCAGTAAAAAATATCCTGACCGGCTCCAGGAAAACAGCGAACTTATAGAGCCTGATTTTACGTTAATGTTTGTCAATCCTGAAAGCGCGCTTTCATCTGCATGTCATGAAAAACCTTTTTTGACAAGCGCTGCATGGAAGAAAAAAATAGCGCTTGTTTCCGCTACATCTTTAATTAATACAATAAATATAATAGTTAAATTATGGGAAGCAAAGCAACAGTCTGATGAAGTTGAAAATATCAAAGAGAATGCCCAAAAATTGATGACTAAATTTAATAATTTTATCGTAAATTTTGCCGAAGCTCACAAAAAGGTTCAGGATGCGGTTGAAAGCTTGAATACGGCAAGGAAACATATTGACGGTGATTCAGGAGCTATATTGCCAGTAGCGCAGAAACTTGCCAATATATATCCTAGCGGTATTACTCAAAAACAAGACAGAAGGCTTTTAGATTCACAGGGATATGATTATGACGGTGACAGAAAGTGAAGATGTCTATTAATTTGAAGATATTATTAACGGTCGCTTTCTTAACATTGTTTTCATGTAAAGAAAATTCTTTGCACAACGTTAATATACATGAAAAAGACAATAGTTCCGATATGTATGTAACAACGGGAATAGGCGATGCCATATATTTAAATCCTGTTCTTGCATCGGATAATGCATCGTCATCAATAAATGCTCTTGTTTATAACGGACTGCTTAAATATGATAAAGATCTTAATCTTGTCTGCGATTTAGCCGAAGATTATAAAATTTTAAATAACGGTTTATCAATTTTATTTAGGCTTAAAAAAAATGTTTTATGGCATGACGGACGGCCTTTTACAGTCAGGGACGTCCAATTTACATATCAAAAACTTATTGACGAAAATACCAAAACGCCATTTTCTTCAAATTATCTGATGGTAAAAGAATTTAAAATAATCGATGATTATTCTTTTATTGTTGTGTACGATAAACCTTTTGCGCCGATACTTGAAAGCTGGTGTATTGGAATAATTCCTAAACATATTTTTGAAAAAGAAGATATAAATACTTCAAGATATAACAGAATGCCTGTAGGCACAGGACCATATATCTTTAAAAAATGGATAACAGATCAGAAAATCATTTTAGAAGCTAATCCGAATTATTTTGAAGGACAACCCGGTATAGCGGCTTATTTATACAGGATAATACCGGATCAGGCGGTTCAGTTTTTAGAATTAAGAAATGAAACTATAGATGAACTTTCTTTAACATCAGATCAATGGAAAGCGTATGATGTTTTCTTTAAAAATTACAAAAAATACAGATATCCTGCATTCAGCTTTACTTTTTTTGGATTTAATTTATTAAAAGAACCGTATAACAATGTAAAATTCAGACAGGCTGTAAGTTACGCCATTAATAAAAAAGATATTATTCAAGGTGTCTTATCAGGTATAGGTAAAGAAGCTGACGGGATATTCCCTCCCCAGTCTTGGGCGTATAAAAAGATAAAGCCTTATCAGTATGATAAAGAAAAGGCGAAAAAATTATTGCTGGATATAGGTTTTGTACAGGATAAAAACGGGATATTGTTTTATAAAGGAAAACAATTTGAAATAAACATAATTACTAATCAGGGAAATAAAACCAGAGAATTGACAGCCCAGATTATACAGGAACAGCTTAAACAGATTGGATTGAAAGTTAATATAAGAATTTTAGAGTGGAGTACATTTATAAACCAATATGTTAACGAGAAAAACTTTGATGCATTGATTTTAGGATGGAATACTGCTATTGATCCTGATCAATATTCTTTATGGCATTCGGAACAAACGAATAAGGGGCAATATAATTTTATGTCATATAAAAATGCGGAAGTTGACAGACTTCTTATCAAAGGAAGAACTACTTTTGATAAAGCGGAAAGGATAAAGGCATATCATAAAATACAGGATATTATGAGAGAAGATATTCCGTGTATTTTTTTATATTATCCTGAAAATTTAGTGGCTATACATAAAAGATTTAGAGGAGTGGAACTTGCTCCGGCCGGTATAGGATGGAATTTCAATAAATGGCGGGTCAATAAAAGTGATATTAAATATTTAAATATAAATTTATATGATTAGTTACAGAGATTTTTAATAGTGAAACAAAAAATAGTCTTCTTTTTATTAATATTATTTTGCGGGAATATATGTGCAGAAAATTATTCTGCCGGCATCTATATTTCTTCCGATTCTGTTCAAATTTCAAATGATACCGAAATACATAATTATCCTGATAATGAGAAAACAGGGCAGTCTGTACCAAAGGATATATCTGGTTCTTCAACTGATACATTAAACGCTGATGTTATTTATTCATCTTCGGTCATAACGGAACAGGGTATGGCGGTTTCTTCAGAATCTTTTCCTGTTCATGCATATTCAAATCAGTCGGTGATTGAAAAATCAACAAATACTGGAACTGTTTTTCCTGCAGAAATAACAGAAAATAACGGCGTTTTATTTTCAACCGTTACAGTTTCAACGTCTTCTGGAAAACAAGTATCAGTCTCAACGACAAGTTTTAATGAAGACGAGTTAGGAACATACTACCAGTCCGGAGCAATTATTGAAGAAGCAAAAAAAGAAACATTATATGCATTATCCGTTCCTACGACGACATCCCAGAATATAGCAGGAAAAGAAGCATTGGAAAAGATTGAAAAAATAGAAGATAAAGACAAAATAATAAACTCAACTTCAACGCCGCCTAAGCAAACAATGGGAAATGTTAGTAAACAGCAAAATACCGATGATGTAAATCTCCCTGTAAGCGTGCTTCCGAGCCTGCCTTTTCAATCTCAGTTGCTTCTTTCAGGAAGAAAACTTATAGGAGTTGACTATGCGGCAACTCTCTATGATAATGAAGAATCAGGAAAGAGATCGAATTCATCATCATTCTCAATGAGTCAGGAATTACAGATGAAAATAAAAGGGAAAGTCGGCAGTAAGCTTGAACTTAATGTTGATTTTGATGATACGCAGGAAGATAAGAAAGATATATCAATAGTATATAAAGGTGATAAAGATGAATTTATACAGCAGGCTGCTTTCGGTGATATAGACATATTACTTCCAAGTACTGAATTTTCCGGATATTCAAAACAGTTATTCGGTGCAAAGATAGATACAAAGTATAAAGGTCTTAGCACAAATGCATTTTTCTCAAAAACAAAAGGCTATTCTGAAAGTAAGCAATTCAAAGGAAATACGAAAACAGAAAAGAAAACAATAGCAGATACTGCTTATGTACAGTTAAAATATTATTATATGATAAAAGATTCTTCTAAAAACATTAAACAGGGAACTGCAAAAGTATATCTTGATAAAGGAAAGGTTTCGGCATCAGATTATATAGTAATTTCGACATCAACTTCTTTGCAGTATATGAAAGATTTGACATATACTGCGTATAACGGAAATTTCATTAAATTGGTTGCAGGCACTGATTATACGATAGATTATAATACAGGCGTTTTAACTTTTAAGTCGACTTTATCAAAACAGTATGTAGTTGCGATAGATTATCAGTTTACTGACGGAACATGGCTGTCGGACAGCAGTACAATTTCTAGCGGAAGTCCTCAAATAATAAAAGATGTGAATAATACTTCCTCTTTATCAACGGAGCTGCATACATTTTATAGCCTGGGAAACTACCAAATCACAAAATATAACGGAAGGGACAACTTTATACTTGAAGTCAGAGATTTAAATAATTCAGTACCTACAATAATAAATCCTGGAAGTAAATCTGTTCCTAAGTTTCCGAATGTTGAAGGTTATGATGCAAATATTAATGTTGATTTTGATAACGGAATATTTAATCTAGAGCCTATAAACGGATTGCCAATGCATGATGATTTATATACTTCTGCAACTCACAGATATAATTTCGTTACTGAATATCAATATAAAGTTAAAATTTTCAGTCTTAGAAGCGATATAGTTCCTATGTCTGAAAAAGTTGTCATTGACGGTAAAACTTTAAAAATCAACGATGATTATACAATAGATTATGATGTCGGTATCGTTACTGTTTTAAAAGAAGATCTTATACAGGAAAGTTCTGTTATAGATATTTCTTATGACTACTCTCCTATTGGAGGTACTTCGGCAGGATCTACTCTTGTTGGTTTAAGATCTGAATATAATTTTAGCAATAATCTGTCTGTCGGAGGAAGCTTTATATATGAATTTTCTGCACAGGATACTGCTTTGCCTGATTTATACAATACTCCGTCAAGCACGTTTGTCGGAGAAGTTGATACAAAAATAAAAGATGTTGAAGTTGCCGACGGTTTGAAAATGTCAGTCACGGCGGAATATGCAAAAAGTCAATATATAGAAAACACTACTGGAAAAGCTATAGTTGAATCAATGGAAGGAGCAAAGCAGGAGGATTCGTTAACTTTAATAGATGATAATTGGTTTTATTCATCAACGCCTAACAGTATTGGAACGGGATATGACATAAATGCTTTGACATGGAACAATTACGATGTCGAGAAAAAAACTATAGATCCAAACCTCGAAATTATTTCAGGTGAGAAACAACAGGTTATGGATTTGGTTTATGATCTTACTGCATGTGAACACGCTTCAATTGCTCAGATAGTTTCTTCTTCAGGATATGACTTTTCAGATAAACTGTATTTGGAAATATGGATTAAGGGAGATTTAAATAACACTATAGTACAGCTTGATTATGCCTCGAATATTAATGAAGATTCTGACAGAGATTCCGTCCTTGATACCGAAGATACCAACGGAGACGGCATCATAAGCCCTTGGGAAGATATAGGAAGGAATTTTCAAAACAAAACAAGTGCTTACGGAGTGTCTAAAATAGGAGCAAATAACGGTAAACTTGATACCGAGGATATCAATACTAATAATATTCTTGATAAATATGAATCGAATATGAGCAGTTTTATTTTAAACAGTTATGCAGATAAAACAAAAACTACATGGCAGAAAATTCAAATACCTTTAGATCTTACAACTGATGCGGATAAGGATTTATGGAGAAATACAAAAATTGCAAGAATAACATTATCCGGAGACAGGCAGGGAACTATAACAATAGGTAAAGTTTCCGTAGTCGGAAATAAGTGGACAGAGGTACAGTCTAATTCTTTAAGCGATTTTGAAATATCTTCAATAGGCAGGGATGACCCAAGGTATGTTTCATTACTCAGCAATTCAGATTACCAAAGTTTATATGATATAAATTCAGGAACAGTAAGAGATGAGCAGTCTTTGGATTTATCTTATGATTCAAGCTCTTCAAATGACGAATTTTATGCAAAAACTACTTATACAAGCGCAATTAATATTTCAAATTATGAAAATTTTAAATTTTTCTTATATGTGTCTTCATCAACTGCTATTTCTTCCGGTAACGAAAGCGATTTCATAATGATGGTAGGAGGCGACAGTGATAATTATTACCAGTATACTTTGCCTATAACGGAAGATTTAAAAGGTAAATGGACTTTGCTTTCAGTTAAACAGACAGGATATGGTGCTACTGCAGAATGGGATGCCAGTGATACCCATGTAACGAAAATAGGAAGTCCGTCATTACAACAGGTTTCATTCATTCAGACTGGGTTGAAAACAAAACAAGCTGATGCCGGTGAAATTTGGGTCAATGAGATCCATGTGAAAGGCGCTAAAAGCAAAGACGGAAATGCATGGAAAGTCAATATGAATTTAAAATGGGACGGGACAGGAGCTGTTGGTCCTGTTACATTGGATGTAAACAGAAAAAGTATAGATCAAAATTTTGAAACTTTTGCTCCAGGCACTTACGGCAGAGATTATCTGGAAGATTATGCAGGAGTTACTTTTAAAGGTATAGATATTGACGGCATAGAAGTTTTGCCGTTAAAAGCTTCTCTTACAAAGACTAAAACCATTACTCCTTTGGCTTTGGAAAATGAATCTGATACGGTATCAGTGCTTGATGAGGGAAGAATCGTTTCTTATACTGGTAAAGCGGAAACAGTTTTATCTGCAGGAACTGATTTGCCGAAGATTTCTCTTCAATATACAAGGTATGTAAAAGATACCGAGAATATAGAAAGACTTGAGGATGCCGAGACTGTTTCCGCAAATCTAGTATATTTGAATCCTATAGATTTTGATATTCTGCCTACGAGTCTTACATGGGATTATAAAGTTAAAAACTCATATTACAAAGTATATCCGGATGAACCTATTCAGGATTCAAATACATTTTTAGATTTAGACACTTTTAGAAAATACATGGATATTGATGATTTCCTAACATTGGAAAAAACTGAAACTTGGGGATTTAAAACGCCTTTTAAAATATTGGATACTATTATTTTTTCTCCGGGATACACTCTTACAAGAGTAAATGAAAAAAATAAAGAAGATTTTGAAAATCAAGAAATTAATTATGATAAATCTTTGAATCAGGATATAGGAGCAAGTTTAAATTTTCAGGTTTCAAAATGGTTCCAGCCGAGTGTTGTTTACAATGTTAATACAAAAGAAACATACGATTTAAATTACAGTTCTGATACGGCAAACATTATTTATCCCGGACAGAAAAAATATATAGAAAGAACGGGAACTACTGAATTTACATGGAATTTACAGGCAAAAGATATCTTGGATTCCAAATATTTAAAATCATTAACTTTTACGACATCTTACAGAATGCAGGATTCAGACGCTTATTCAAATGTCGAGAAAAGTTTTTCATCCATAGGTTTTGCCGTAGATAAATTATGGATAAGAGGTAATTTAATGAAAGATATTTTACCTAGTTATTCTACAAGCACTTATACGGTAAAAAGTGTCGTACAGAGGGATGACAGAAGAATAATTGGAAGATATAATCCTTTTGAAACATTCAACTTGCAAGGCGCTTTTTTCCCTATAAAGACAATGACTGTAAGTTTTACTTTTACTGAAGGCGAGCAGGAATCCTATACAACTGGTACTTATGCGGATACTTATACAAGAACATGGCCTGATATATTAATAGGATTTTCAAGACTTGAAAGAATTTTTGACACTAAATTTATATCTGATACCCAACTGAATTTGAAGCATAATAAAAAAACAAGTACAACTTCAAATGTATCTTATGAAGACAGTATAATGTACGGAGGAGATTATAAATTTAAAATTTTAAAAAAGTTTGATGTTCTTTTTGAAGCGGATATAACTACGACAGAAGAAACAGATCTTGCGAAAAGAGTGCAGATTGGAGAGGGAGAAACTTTTGAATGGGCAATGCAGGGAGCGGTTGACATAAAGCAGTGGAGAATGAGTTTAAGATATGAGAATTCTCAACAATGGGAAAAAAACTCAACCGGAAATTTGTCAAGCCAAATATTTGCAAATGATATTACAGGTCAGATTACATCCGATTTGTTATTCCCTTCGGGAATGAAAATACCTTTTTTCGGGATGATACCTTTAAAAAACAGAATAATCTTTGATTCGAGTATTTTTTATAAAACTCAGAGTTCGGCGGTTAATGTTGAAGATAATAATTTACAAAATTACGGTTTGAAATTATCGGCAGATTATGAAATATCAAAAAATTTTAGGTTCACGCTTGGAGCAGGCTGGTCAAGATACGTTTACACTTATGTGCCTGATGAAAATTATACGCTTGTTGAACTTGCTAGCAAATTGACCGTTCAATTTTAAAAATGAAAAATATAATATTTTTTTTATTATCGATTGTTTTTCCTAGAACTTGTTCCTGTTGCGGGACGACATTGCCTTTTAACGGGAAAGAAAATATCTGTAAAGCTTGTTTTGAAGGGTTTGCTAAAAATGAAGGATTGATATGCAAAAAATGTTCGGTTCCTTTGGAAGACGGCGGTGCTCATTGTTATGATTGCAAGGACAATAAAAATATATATTTTGAGGTATTAAAATCTCCGTATGTTTATAAGGATAAAATAAAAAAAGTTATCAAAAAATTTAAGTATTCAAACAGAACTTTTTTGTCTGCAGATTTAGCTCACCCCATGTCGGATTTAATAACTAAAGAGATATGGTGTAAAGACATAGATTTAATCATTCCTGTGCCGCTGCATTTTTTTAGGAGATTTAAAAGGGGGTATAATCAGTCTTTTTTACTTGCAAAACATATAGGAGAATCTTTGAATAAACCTGTATATAAAAATTTTTTATTGCGTAAAAAGAATACAATACCTCAATTTGTACTCGGGCGTGAAGAAAGAGAAAGAAATTTGGAAAGTAATTTTGTTTTGAATAAAAAATATACTGCTGCAGTAAGAGGTAAGAATATTTTATTGGTAGATGATATAGCCACAACCTGTATTACAGTTAATCAATGTTCAAAGGTTTTAAGAAAGTCAAAGGCAAAAAGAATTTTTGTCGTTACTATAGCAAGAGCAAAATAATTAAATATTGGATATTTGACTATCTATTCATAAAAATGTAAAATTTATAATCTAAATTTATTATTACACGGATATCTTTTGGAGGATATAATGGCAAAATTGAAAACGGGAAGACATACTTCTGCACTTAAAGAGGTCAGAAAAACTGAGAAGAGAACAGTTAGGAACATTGCGACAAAAAGTAAAATAAAAACTATGGCAAAAAAAGTTGAATCGGCAGTAAAAGCAAAAGATGTTGAAGCGGCGAAAGCAGCTCTTAAATGTGCTTTTTCAGAATGGGATAAAGCTAAGAAAAAAAATGTAATTCATAAAAATGCTGCATCTAACCAAAAAGCAAGACTTTCAAAATTAGTAGCATCAATATAATTAAAAATC
>JBAYZJ010000022.1:0-15144 GCA_041672565.1 Endomicrobiaceae bacterium | reverse complement strand
CTCCTTTACAAACTATAAATGCTTTTTCTGCTATAGCTAACGGAGGTATTCTGCTGAAGCCTAAAATTATTAAATCTATAGGAGAAGACAATTATCAGTCAAAAGAAATAATAAGAAGAGTAATTTCGGATGCTACTGCGTATAAAATCAGGCAGATTTTAAAAAATGTAGTAGATAACGGTACCGGGAAATCTGCAAAAGTAAAAGGTTATACTGTCGGAGGAAAAACCGGAACAGCTCAAAAGATAGACCCAAAGACAGGGAGATATTCCACAAAACATTATGTTGCGTCTTTTTGCGGGATGATTCCGGCTATAAATCCAAAGATAGTAATACTTGTTATATTTGATGAACCTAAGGGAGAATATTATGCAGCGTCAGTAGCTGCTCCTGTTTTTGCTAAAATAGCAGGAAAAGCTGCTGAATACCTAAATATTGAAAAAGACGATGATTTTACCGGCGTAAAAAATCAGAATGGAGAATAAAAAATGATTTTAAAACATTTGTTTTCTGAATTGCCTGCTGAAATAACAGGCAGCAGCGATATAGATATAAAGGGTTTATCTTATGATTCAAGAAATATTTCAGACGGATATCTTTTTTTTGCTCAGGACGGAGTTCACACAAGCGGCAAGAATTATGCGGCTCAAGCCGTTTCAAAAGGCGCCGTTTGCGTAGTTTCGGACAAAAAAATTGAAAATTTAAATTGCACAAATGTTGTAGTTTCTGACGTTTCTAAAGCTATGTCGGAAATCAGCGCAAAATTTTACGATTATCCCGATAAAAAAATGACTGTTATAGGAGTAACTGGAACTAACGGAAAAACATCTATAACATATATGACAGAATCAGTTTTCCAATCATTAAATATTGACATAGGAGTTATAGGAACAATAAATTACAGATATGCCGGTACTTTTATAGAAGCTCCTAATACGACTCCGCAGTCTGTAGATTTGTACAAAATGATGTATGAAATGGTAAATTCCGGCATAAAATATCTTATTATGGAAGTTTCTTCGCATTCTTTGGTTTTGGGCAGAATTTCGGGTATAGAATTTGATATTGCGGTTTTTACTAATTTAACTCAGGATCATCTTGATTTTCATAAAAACATGGAGAGTTATTTCGAAGCAAAAAAAATGTTGTTTTATTCTCTTAAATCTAATGTGAAAAATAACAAAAAGTTTGCTATAATCAACTCTGATGATATATACGGAAGAAAAATTCTTGAAAGCGGCTTAAATGCCGAAAAAATATCGTATTCCGTAAATGATGCCGATTCAAAGTGCAGAGCGTATAATGTTGTTTTGAACAGGGATAACAGTTCTTTTAAAATAAAATCAATTTTTGGAGATGCTTCTATAAATATAAAACACATCGGACTGCATAATGTTTACAATATTTTGGCGGTATTTTGTATTTGTATGTCTGCGGGATTGGCATTTAATGAGGTTATAAAAAACATCAATAACGCTTTAGGAGCTCCTGGCAGACTTGAAAGAGTAAATTTTCAAACAGATTTTTCCGTTATAGTTGATTATGCCCATACACATGACGCTTTACAGAATGTTCTTTCGGCAATAAAAAACTTAAATCCTTCAAGAATTATTACCGTATTCGGCTGCGGGGGAAACAGAGATAAAACAAAAAGGTCTTTAATGGCGCAGACGGCTTGCACAATGAGTGATTTTGTATTTATAACTTCAGACAATCCGAGAGATGAGTCACCTGAATTGATAGCAAAAGATGTTGAAGCCGGAGCAAAACAAATCAACAAAAACAATTATAAAGTTATAATAGACAGGAAACAAGCGATAGAAGAAGCTGTAAAAAAAGCGCAAAAAGGAAATGTCGTCCTTATTGCCGGCAAAGGACATGAAAATTATCAGATTATAGGACAGAATAAAATTCATTTTGATGACAGGGAAGTTGCTTTGGACATGCTTAAAAAAATAAAGAAATAACAAGGTTTATATAAAATGGAAAATTTTTATTTGGTTGATTTGATAAATGCGGTTAACGGATCTTTTATAATAGGAAATCCTCATCTGAAAATAGAAGAAGTTGCAATAGACACAAGGACTTTAAAGAAAGGTTCTTTGTTTTTTGCAATACAGGGAAGAAATTTTGACGGTCATGATTTCATAAGAAGCGCTATTGAAAAGCAGGTTTCGGCTATTGTTTATTCAAGAGAAGATATAAATTTAAAATATTTCTTTCCAAATCTTCCTTCTTTAGTTAAAGTTGAAAATACTTCTGCCGCATTGGAACAGCTTGCTATAGCTTACAGAAAAAGGCATACCGCTCTTACGTCAATAGCTATTACCGGTTCTAACGGTAAAACGACAACAAAAGAAATGTTGTCTTCAATATTAAGGCGTAAACATAAAACTCTCAGCAACAGAGGAAATTTTAATAACAGAATAGGCGTTCCTTTAACTGTGTTTGATCTTACAAGCGACACAAGATATGCCGTATTTGAACTTGGAACATCCGAATTTGGCGAAATAGAAGCTTTAACCAATATTGTTTTGCCTGACTGCGGCATTATTACAAATATAGGATCTTCGCATCTGCAGTATTTTAAGACGCCTGAAAACGTTTTACAGGAAAAAAGAAAATTAATAGACGGTATAAAAAAAGACGGCTTTGTCGTAATAAATAACGATAATAAATATTTAAAAACATACTTGCCTCAAATTTCAAAAAAAGTTATCACATTCGGTCTCTACAGCGGAGCGGATATATATGCCAAAAATATAAAATTATGGCTTGACAGACCTGTATTTGATATGTACATAGACGGTAAAAGCGAAACCCTTGAACTCCCTATGAAAGGTAAGTTGAATATTTTTAACGCTTTAGCGGCTGCGGCGGTTGCTTACGGACTTGGATTTTCTTTTTCCGAGATAAAAGAAGGTCTTGCGGCTTTTTCGCCTCCGAATATGAGAATGCAGTCTTACAAATTATCAAATGATTCAATCATTGTAAATGACGCTTATAATGCAAATCCTTCATCTATGAAAGAAGCTATTGCGAGTCTTTCGCAGTCTTATCCTGATAAGGAGGTAATTCTTATCTTGGGTGATATGTTGGAACTCGGTGATAATGCGGCTGAATTTCATTCTGAAATAGGAAAATTTATCAATACTCTGCCGTATGTGAAAATGGTTTGTTTATTCGGTGATTTGGTCGGATATATAAAAAATGAAATCAAAGATAAGAAAGTTAAGTATTTTATGAGTAGACGAATTCTTTTGGAGGAAGTTGAAAAAGAATTGAATGTGAATACGCTTGTTTTTATCAAAGCTTCAAGAGGGATGAAATTAGATGTTATATACGATGAGATGATATTAAGAGATAAGCTTAAGGGGAAATAATGTTCTATCATATATTTTATTATTATTTAAGTGAATTTTTTACGCCTTTAAATGTTTTTCAATACATAACGTTCAGAGCCGGCGGGGCGATCTTAACAAGTTTGATAATAACTTTTTTAATAGCTCCTTATATAATCAGGACTTTGAAAAAATATAACATATCACAGACTGTCAGAGATGACGGTCCTTCTTCCCATAAATTGAAATCGGGAACGACTACTATGGGAGGAATCATAATAATAGTATCTTTGCTGGTTTCTACGCTTTTATGGGCAAGACTTGATAATGTGTTTATTCTTTGGCTTACAGCCGCAACTGTTTTTTTCGGATTTATAGGATTCAGTGATGATTATTTAAAGCTTATCAAAAAAAATCCTAATGGATTATCGGCAAAAAAGAAGCTTTTGTTTCAGTCAATATTTGCAATTCTTGTCATCGTTTATTTATTCTTCTATCCTACAAATAATGATTTTGCCACGACTATAGAAATTCCGTATTTAAAAGATGTTTTCTTCGAGATGTCTTATTTATATTTTATTATGGTCTTTTTTGTTATAGTAGGAAGTTCAAATGCCGTTAATTTAACCGATGGTCAGGACGGACTTGCCATAGGCAATATTGTTATTGTGGCTATTGCGTTGGCTTTATTTGCATATCTTATAGGCAATGTTAAAATCGCGCATTATTTAAAAGTTCCGTATATAAACGGTGCAGGAGAAATATCTGTTTTCTTAATGGCTTTATTCGGTTCCGGATTGGGATTTTTATGGTATAATTCATATCCTGCCGAAATTTTTATGGGTGATACCGGCAGTCTTTCTCTTGGCGCTTTGCTTGGCCTTTCGGCGGTGTTTATTAAGCAGGAGCTGATATTAGTGATTTTAGGCGGAGTTTTTGTAGCGGAAGCATTGTCTGTAATGATACAGGTTTCCGTATATAAAAGAACAAAGAAAAGGTTTTTTAGAATGGCTCCGTTGCATCACCATTTCGAACTTGGCGGCATATCTGAAATAAAAGTTACGATAAGATTTTGGATTACGGGGATAATTCTTGCCATTTTAGCAATTGCTTCTTTAAAATTGAGGTAGTTTATGAAAAATATAAACAAAAAAATAAATGTAGCTGTCGTCGGTTTGGGAAAATCAGGAATTGCCGCCGCGAATCTTGCATGCGACAAAGGCTATAATGTTTTTGCAAGCGATAATGGTAAAATAAAAACACATTCAGAAATGAAATTGAATAAAAAAGTTTCCGTAGAATTCGGCAACAATTCCGAAAAAATACTTGAAATGGACATTATCGTTAAAAGTCCCGGAATAAGTTCGGATTTGCCTGTTTTTAAAGAAGCGATAAAAAGAAATATTCCGATAATAAGCGAATGTGATTTTGCTTTAAATTTTATAAAACCTAAAAAATTAGTTGCTGTAACCGGAACAAACGGGAAAACTACTACTGCTACTCTTATATATGAGATAATAAAGAAAGCTTATAAAAATACTGTAGTTGCGGGGAATATCGGGTATCCATTATCTTCTTTAGTGAAAAAAATTAATAATAAAACGATAGTAGTAGCGGAATTATCTTCTTATCAGCTTGAAGATTCTTCTTGTTTTAGACCTGATATCAGTGTTATTCTTAACATTACTTCCGACCATCTTAAGCATCATAAAACCATGAAAAATTATGTAAAGGCAAAAGCAAATATTTTTATAAATCAAAAAAGAAGAGATTTTATAATTTATAATTATAATGATAAAATTTTAAGAAAGATTACTTCAAATATTAAACCTGCGTTATTTTCTTTCAATACAAATTTAAAAAAAACTAATACGGTTTATTATGAAAACGGCAGTATCTGCATAAAATATAAAAATAAAGAAATAAAAATATCTCCGGACATAAAAATACCTGGCAGACATAATATAGATAATATTTTATCGTCTGCCGCGGCCGCATTTTTAGTCGGCATAAATCCTAAGGTTATAGAAAAGGCAATATCATCTTTTAAAGGCGTCGGGCACAGAATAGAATTTGTAAGAATTATAAACGGCGTCTCTTATTATAATGATTCAAAAGCTACGAATGTAGATTCTACAAAAGTTGCATTGGAATCATTTGATAAAAATATACAGTTAATACTCGGCGGACAGGATAAAGGCAGTCCGTATAAGCCGATATATAATTTGATTAAGAAAAGGGTTAAAAATATTTTTTTAATAGGTGAAGCGGCTCCGATAATAAAAAAAGAACTTAAAGGTTCGGCGCAAATGTATGACTGCGGAACATTATTGAATGCCGTTAGAAAAATTCAAACGTTTGCAGAAAACGGAGATATTGTTTTGTTTTCTCCTGCATGCGCTTCTTTTGATCAGTTTGAAAATTTTGAACACAGAGGCAGCGAATTTAAAAAAATAGTTTTATCTTTAAATTAATATGGCAAAGAAGCTGTTTACATCAATTAAAAATTATATAGACCAGCCTGTCAAAAAAAACAGAAACGGCAGACAATATCATATATTATTGCTGATAATAATCGTATTGCTTGTATTGATAGGCATACATTTTATTATATCTGTCACGCCGGTTATGGCTCAGATGCGTTTTTCAAATGAATATATGTTTATTATAAGACATTTCCTGTATGTCGGAATCGGAATAGTTTTATTTTATGTTACCGGATTTAAAATCGACTATAAAAAATACCAAAAATGGAGCACAAAAATTTATATGCTGGCTTTTGTTTTTTTGTTGTTGGTATTTTTTCTTGGACAATCAAGAAAAGGAGCCGCCAGATGGATAAATTTAGGATTTATTACTTTTCAGCCTTCTGAATTTGCAAAAATAGCTCTTGCAATAGTCATGTCTGATTTTTTGGCAAAAAAACAAAGAATGATAAATTTATTAGAAAACAATATAAAAGCAATAATGTATTTAACGGGATTTATCACATTGATAATAATGCAAAAAGATTTTGGAACGAGTTTTCTTTTAGCATCCGTATGGCTTGCTATGATGTTCATTGCAGGGGTTGAACAAAAACGATTTTGGATCACTTTAGGTTTTATGTTTTGCGTTTTTTCGGGTTTTATATTAATGCAGCAATACAGAATAAAAAGGTTCTTGGATTATATAAATTCATTTTTTGATATTTCACTTGCTCAATATAATATAAAGCATGCTTTAATAGCTTTTGGCTCAGGTGGATGTTTCGGAAAAGGACCGGGACAGAGTGAAATGAAGCTTCTTCATCTTCCTGAAATGCATACGGATTTTATTTTTGCCATAATCGGCGAAGAATACGGCTTTTTAGGGGCGGTTTCTATTATTTGTTTATTTATATGTCTGTTATCTGTCGGGATTTTTATAAGCCGCCGCTGTGAGAATGATTTTGGGAAATATTTGTCTTTTTCGATATCGTTGTTGTTTTCAATACAGGCGCTTATAAATATGGCTACTACAACGGGGGTTTTCCCTGCCAAAGGAATGCCTTTGCCTTTTATATCGTACGGTGGAACTTCAATGCTTGTCAGTATGACAATGGCGGGAATATTGTTTAATATAGCAAGAGGCGGTAAAAGATAATTATGAAAAATATAATGATTGTCGTAAGCGGTACCGGAGGACACGTATATCCCGGCATAGCTCTTGCCTGTGAATTAAAACAGTCAGGATTTGAACCTGTTTTTGTAGTTAATAATAATTCTAACGCCGTATCAGTTAAGATTGTTAAACATTCAGGCTTTAAATACGAAATTTTAAATTTTGCGGCTCCTTCAAGAAAAATATCGCTTGATTTGGTATTATTCCCTTTTTTATTTATAAAAAGTTTATTTATGTCTTTCAGATTGATTGGCAGAATATCTCCGCAAGTTGTTATCGGAATGGGGGCATATTTATCTTTTCCTGTGCTGCTTGCCGCAAAAATAAAACATGTTCCTTCATTAATACACGAACAAAATTCTTTCCCGGGGCTTGCAAACAGAATTTTGTCTGTAATAGTTGATAAAGTTGCCGTAAGTTTTACGGAATCTTTAAGATTTTTTAATAAGTCAAAGACGGTATTTACTTCAAATCCCGTAAGAAAGGATATTTTTAACATATCGAGAACTGAAGCGTGTAAGAAATTGAATTTGGAAAATAAAACTTTTACTGTATTTGTTTTCGGAGGGAGTTTAGGCGCATCAAAATTAAATAATATTATGTTTAATGTTGCGGATAAACTGTATAATAAGTATGGAAATAAAATACAGTTTATTCATATTTTAGGCAGTAAAGATTTTACGTCTATAAATGAAAAATATAAAAAAATACAATATAAAAAGTATGTGGCTGAATATATGGATGAAATAGGCAAGGCTTATGCTTCTTCCGATATTCTTGTATGCCGGGCCGGCGCGGGAACCGTTAAAGAAGTAGAAATGTATGGATTGCCTGCAATTTTTATACCTTATCCTTATGCTACGGATAATCATCAGTATTTTAACGCAAAAAGCATTGAAAAAAAAGGAGTTAGAGAGGTTGTAGAAGAAAAAAACATAACTGAAGAAATAATTTCGGCGTTTATAGAAAAAAATATTAATAATCCTATAAATTACGACAGAATTATATCTCCGAAAAATTATCCGCAGGAAAAACTTGCGAAAGAGGTTTTAAAGTTAATTAAATGAAAAAAATGAATATATTAATATCAAATGATGACGGTATTTCAGGCGCCGGGCTTAAGCCTTTGATAGATGAAATGTCAAAGTTGGGGAAAGTTTATGTAATAGTTCCGGAACACGAAATGTCAGGAACAAGCCAGTCTATAACTTTAAACAAGTATAAACAGATAAAAAAATATGAAAGCAATATATATACTCTTGTCGGCGGAACTCCTACGGATTGCGTAAAATACGGATTGTATTCTTTTTTAAAAAATAAAATAGATTTAGTGGTTTCAGGTATTAATACATGTCCTAATTTAGGGCAGGATGTCGTTTATTCGGGAACTGTGGCATGCGCTCGCGAAGGGGCCTATTTAGGCATACCGTCAATGGCAGTTTCTGCCGTCGAATGTAAAAATCCAGAATATGAAAACGCTGCCAGAATTGCAGTTGAAATAGCTAAAAAAATTATAAACAAAACGCCAAAAAAAAGACCGGCATTATGCCTGAACGTAAATATACCCAAAGATCCGAAAGGAATTAAAATGGTTCCTTTGGGAATAAGGTGTTATGACGAAAATATCGTCAGCAAAAGAACTTCTGACGGCGTTTTTTATAAGCTTGCCGGAAGATTTATTTCGGGTGAAAAAAATAAAAAGTCTGATATAGACGCCGTAGAACAGTCATATGTTTCCGTTACTCCTCTGCAATTGGACCAAACGCATTTTGATTATATGACAAAATATAAATTTATGGAAGAGAATTTTGAGTCAGAATAAATTTAGGCTTGTATCAAAATTTAAACCTGCAGGAGAACAGCCGCAGGCTATAGAACAGTTATGCAATAATCTTTCCGGCGGGAAAAATTCGCAGGTATTGCTTGGCGTTACAGGTTCCGGTAAAACTTTCGTTATAGCGAATGTAATTGAGAAATTGCAGAAGCCTGTGCTTGTTATATCCCCTAATAAAATTCTTGCCGCACAGTTGTATTCTGAATTTAAAACTTTTTTCCCTGATAATGCCGTTGAATATTTTATTTCATATTATGATTATTACCAGCCTGAAGCGTATATTCCTTCGACAGACACTTATATAGAAAAAGATTCGTCGGTAAACGACCATATAGACAGACTGAGGCTTAAAGCGACAATGTCTCTGTTGGAAAGAAAAGATGTCATAGTTGTCGCTTCCGTTTCAAGTATTTATAATCTGGGTGCTCCAGAAGATTATCAAAATATGTGCGTCAGAATCGCCGAAGGCCAAAAAATTACAAGAGAAAAACTTATTGAAAAATTAATAGCTATACATTATGAACGAAATGAAATAGATTTTATGAGAGGCAAATTCAGAGTTAAAGGCGATACTGTTGAAATTTTTCCGGCTTATCTTGAGACTGCGTTAAGAGTTGAGTTTTTTGGGAATGAAATAGACAATATGAAAGAATTTAATCCTCTTACGGGACAGGTATTTAATAAAAAAGAAAAAACATATATCTATCCGGCAAAACATTTCGTTACTACAGGCGATAAAATAAAACAGTCTTTGAAACTTATAGAAACAGAATTGAAAGACAGAGTTGCGGTTTTAAAATCAGAAGGTAAACTTTTGGAATCGCAAAGGCTTTTGCAAAGAACGCGGTATGATATGGAAATGTTAAAAGAAACAGGCTTTTGCAACGGGGTTGAAAATTATTCCAGGCATTTGTCTTTAAGACCTGACGGGTCAAGACCGACTACTTTAATAGATTATTTTTTGTTTAACGATTTAACTTCGGATTTCCTTTTGGTTGTTGACGAATCGCATATAACGCTGCCGCAGATAAGAGGCATGTATGAGGGAGACAGAAGCAGAAAACAGACTCTTGTTGATTTCGGATTCAGACTGCCTTCCGCATTAGATAACAGGCCTTTAAAATTTAAAGAGTTTGAATCGATCATAAAACAGAATATTATGGTTTCGGCGACGCCCGGTAAATATGAACTTGAAAAATCTAAGAACAATATCATAGAACTGGTTATAAGACCTACAGGACTTGTTGATCCTGAAATTGTCATTAAGCCTACAGAAGGGCAGATTCAGGATATGATGAAAGAGATTCAAAAAACTATTGATAAAAAAGAAAGAGTTCTGATAACAACTTTAACAAAAAGAATGTCTGAAGATCTTACTTCTTATTTGAAAGAAAAAGGCTTTCTTGTCGAATATATGCACTCTGAAATAGATTCTTTAAAGAGAATAGAAATAATCAGAGATTTAAGGCTTGGAAAATTTGATATTTTAGTCGGTATTAATCTCTTAAGAGAAGGGCTTGATTTGCCTGAAGTGGCGCTTGTCGTAATACTTGATGCCGATAAAGAAGGCTTTTTAAGATCCGAACAGACTTTAATACAAACTTGCGGAAGAACGGCCAGAAATGTTGACGGAAGAGTAATCTTTTATGCCGATAAAATGACGGATTCTATGTCTCGCGCAATAAATGAAATGGAACGAAGAAGAAAAAAACAAATCGCATATAATAAGAAATATAAAATAACGCCTAAGACGATTATTAAAGCCGTAAATCAGCTTGAAGAATTTCAGCTTCAGGCAAAAAATGACAGCGTAAGTTTATTTACGGCGGAATTAAATGAAGAGTATATTTCGTCTAAAAATATTAATGATGTAATAAAATCTCTTGAAAAACAAATGAAAGAATCCGCAGATAATCTTGATTTTGAGACGGCGGCGCTGTTGAGAGATAAGATAAAAGAAATAAAACTAATGTCTTCCCAAAAAAACAAAAAGAAAAAAATCTGATAATAAAAGGAGTTTTTTATGCATGAACACGGAATAGGAAGAGAATTATGGAAGGTTATTGAAGATAAGGCGAAAGAAAATAATTTGGCTAAAATTACAAAAATAAGCATTGTTATAGGGAAAGCGAGCGGAATAGAAAAAGAATTGCTTGTTCATACGATGAAAGATCATATAATTCCGGGTACTTGCGCATCTTCTGCAGAATTGGAATTCATTGAGGAGAATTTAACGGCTCAATGCAATACATGTAAAGAAAATATTGATGTTTCAAAAATGGACACTATGTTTTGTCCGAAATGCGGTTCAAGCGATATAATTATTTTATCCGGCAATGACTGTTTTGTGAAATCTATCGAGGGCGAATAGGTATATCAGAGGCTGATTTGAACAAAAAAAATGCAGCGGTACTTCTAAAAGTACACGGTACGGTACAAGGCGTCGGTTTCAGACCGTATGTTTTTCTTCTTGCAAAAAAATACAAGCTGAAAGGTTTTGTGTCAAATACTGAATACGGCGTTGAAATTTTTGTTGAAGGGTTTTCCGAAAATATTAATAAATTTATTTACAATATTAAAAACAATACAATTAAAATCGCCAATGTCTCCCGTATTATAAAAAACAAAAAGCAATTGTGCGGTTTCAAAAATTTTAAGATAAAACACAGTTGTAAAGAATCCAGAATCATATCAGACTTTCCTTCAGATATTGCAATATGTGAAGATTGTAAAAAAGAGTTATTGTCTCGTGATGACAGGCGATATTATTATCCTTTCATAAACTGCACAAGGTGCGGTCCGAGGTATTCAATAGTTAAAGAATTGCCTTATGACAGGATGAATACCACAATGAAGAAATTTGATATGTGTACAGACTGCAGGAAAGAATATGAAGAACCTGAAAACAGAAGATTTCATGCCCAGCCTGATGCTTGTTCTGTCTGCGGTCCCCAGGTAAAACTTTATTTAGGCAATAAATGTATGTTTCAAGGGATTCCTGCTTTGTCTGAAACGGCAAGAATTATTGAGCGAGGCGGTATCGTAGCAATAAAAAGTATAGGCGGATATCATTTAGCGTGCAATGCTCATAATGAAAAAGCTGTTTTGAAACTCAGAAAAATAAAATCAAGATATGTAAAACCTTTTGCAATAATGGTCAAAGATATAAAAACTGCGGAAAAATTGGCTGATATCTCTCCATATGAAAGACGTGAACTTTCTTCTTCCGTATCTCCTATAGTAATCTTAAAGAAAAAAAACAATATAAACAAAATTTTTAATAATTCTATCGCAAAACATAACAGATCTTTAGGAATAATGCTTCCGTATACTCCCGTCCATTATATTTTATTTGATTTATTGGAAACCGGCATTCTTATAATGACGTCCGCAAACAAGAATGATGAGCCTATAATATATAAAGAAAAAGATATATTTGCCGAATTTGCTTTTGAAGTTGACGGAATATTGACAAATAACAGAGAAATATATAATCCTGTTGACGATTCGATAGTTTCTTTTGCAGGCAATCAAAAAAATAAGATTATTATTAGACGCAGCAGAGGATATGTTCCTAATGCCGTAAATGCAAAAGTAAAAGAAAACATTTTTGCCGCCGGAGCTGACATAAAAAACTCTTTTTGCATTACCAGAAAAAAAACGGCATATTTATCCGCTTACTGCGGGGATATGCTGAATTATAAAAATTTATCATTTATGAATAAATCATCCGTAAAATTTCTTAAATTTTTAGATGTAAAACCTGATAAAATAGCTTATGATTTGCATCCAAATTACAACACGTCAAATTATGTAAAAGCGAAATTTAAAAACAAATCATTTGATTTTTATCCGGTACAGCATCATTATGCTCATATCGCATCAGTTATTGCCGAAAATAATATAGAAGGCAATGTATTGGGCTTTGCTTATGACGGAACAGGATTTGGCTTCGACGGCAAAATATGGGGAAGCGAATGTCTTTTATTTGGTTCTAAAGAGATAAGGAGATTGGCGCACCTTGAATATTTTGATTTGCCCGGCGGAGATGTCGCTGCAAAAGAAATATGGAGAATAGCTGTATCTCTGTTTTATAAGAGCGGCAAGCTTAAATATCTTCCAAAACATATAACGGACGAAAAATTTTATGAAAATATTTTGTCGCTTCTTGCAATAAATCAAAATAACATTCAAACTTGCAGCATTGGAAGACTGTTGGATGCAGCCGCTTCTTTGATTGGACTTACTAATTTTATCGAATATGAAGGTCAGGGCGCCGTTCATTTGGAATCGGTTTTAAAAGATAAAATCTACAATCCGTATGGTTTTGATATGCAATTATTTGAAGATGGGACTGCGGTTATAAAAATAAATAAAATTATTTGTGGAATTATTCGGGATTTAGAAGTAGAGAGAGACGTGTCCGTGATAAGCGGGAAACTTCATGAAACAATATGTCGTTTGATTTTTGAACAAGTTAAAATATATTCAAAAATATACAAAACTGACAAAATAGCGTTAAGCGGCGGAGTTTTTCAAAACAAATATATTCTATCAAGAAGTATTTCTATCCTTAAAAAATCCGGATTTAAAGTATATTTTAATTCGTCGGTTCCTATAAATGACGGCGGGATCGCTCTCGGGCAATCTTATATATGTTCCAATTATAAGAATTTATTTGTATAACATCTGCAGAAATCTGTCGGCTTTTATTAAAGCGGTATTTAAGTTTACGCAAATATTTTCTCTTCCCAATTCGGCAATAAAATCATATTTTATTAACATACGCAGAGGTTGTTTTTCAAGATCGCAGATCATAAGCCTTGTGCTTGTTTTTAAACATCTTTTATGTATTTTATATAAAGCATGGTACCCGGTTGCATCCATTACGGGAACTTTTCTCATTCTTATAATTATTATTTTGCATGTTTTCATATTTTCCATATATTCTACAAATGCATTTGCCGCGCCGAAGAAAAAAGCTCCGGTAATTTCATGAACTATTACGTCTTTCATTATTTTTTTCTTATCAATTCCGTCAGCATCTTCAATTTCATCTTCAAGCTCGCTGTTTTCGTCCATAACAGATATGTTTGTTATATCGGACATTCTTTTCATAAATAATACGGATGCTAAAATAATGCCGATTTCAATCGCATATATAAGGTTTACGAATATTGTAAGAAAAAATGTGATGAGCAAAACAATACTGTCGCTTTTAGGAGCTTTTGTTATTTCCGAAAAAGCTTTTGTATCAAACATTTTATAGGCTACCGTAAACAAAATAGCAGCTAAAACAACCATAGGTATCAGTTGAATGTATTGCATAAACAGCATCGTTGCGATAAGTATGAAACATGCGTTTGCTATGCCTGTAATCGGGGTTCTTGCGCCGTTGCTTATGCCTGCCGATGTCCTTGCAATTGCCCCTGTAGCAGGGATGCCTCCGAAAATGGCAGAGCCGAAATTTGCAATCCCCTGAGCTATTATTTCTGTGTTAGATCTGTGTTTTTTTTCTATCATGCCGTCGGCTACTACTGCGGAAAGAAGAGATTCTATTGCGGCAAGAAAAGCTATTGTAAAAGCAGCCGGAATTAAATCGGCTATCATATGCATATTTACGGAAGGTATTTTAGGCATAAAAGACGCCGTTTTTGAAATATTTCCGAAATGAGTATATATCGTATCGACTTTTAAATTAAAAACTTGAACTAAAATTGTCGATAAAAATATTACGGCGAGAGTTCCGGGAAAAAATTTGAATTTTTTAGGATAAAAAATAATAAAAAGCAGCGAAAGAACGCCCAATCCTAATGTTTGTAAATTTATGTTTGAAAAATTTGAAAGATATAGTTTCCATTGTTCTATAAAATTACTCGGAATATTTCTGAGTCCCAAGCCAAAGAAATCGTTTATCTGTGTTGAAAATAAGACAACGGCTATGCCGCTTGTAAAACCTATAATAAGAGGGTAGGGTATATATTTTAAAACGCTTCCAAATTTTAAAAAGCCCATCACAACTAATATAATGCCAGCCATTGCAGTTGCTACGATAAGACCGTCTATCCCGAATTTTTGAACTATACCGTAGACTATTATTACGAAAGCTCCGGTAGGACCTCCGATCTGAACTCTGCTTCCTCCGAATAATGATATAATAAGACCTGCGATTACTCCCGTAATAAGACCTTTTTCAATGCTTACTCCGGATGCGATTGCCAAAGCTATAGACAGAGGTATGGATATAAAAGAAACTATAAGCCCTACAAGAATTTCTCTTGCTATATTATTTAAAGTAAATTCTTCAGGTCTGTTTTTTATCAGTGT